>NZ_JAYMFF010000012.1:0-35269 GCF_035989245.1 Adlercreutzia wanghongyangiae
GAACACCCCGCATCTTCGCTAAGCTCAACCTCCGTTGAGATGCGTGCAATTAGTCGCCGAGGTTCTTGTTGTAGAGGGTGACCTTGCCGCCGACGTTGGCGTACAGGCTCACCTTGTTCTCGTCGTTCAGGGCCGCCCACAGCTCGTCGGGGGTCGGCAGCGCCACGGGAATGGGCTCGCCGGCGAAGGTAGGCAGCGGGTTGCCGTCGCCCTGGTAGGTGCTGATGAAGTAGCCGCACCCCTCGTCGACGCCCTCGTAGGCGAAGAACTCGCGGATGCAGCGGTCGCCCTCGCCGTGCTTCAGAATGGACATCTCGAAGGAGCCGTCGGGGTTCACGATGGCCGAGATGCGCGGGGTGAAGTTCGGCGCATCGGGCTCGTATTCGCGCTTCATGCAGCCGGCGCGGAAGTCGCCCGCCTCCACGATGGTGTCGGTCTGGTCGCCGTTGGTGACCACCAGCGCGTCGCCCATGGTGCGCACCGGATGGTAAATGATGAGGCTCGGGTCCTCCAGCAGCGCCGGGTCGTGGGCCTCGGTGCGGATGCCGTCGGGCTCGGTGGCGAAGATGCGGTTGCGGCTGTTGGAGGAGCGGCCCATGATGAAGTAGTACACCGTGTCCTTCCCCACCACGATACCGCGGCCCGGGTAGGGGTTGCCCCTCAGCAGTTCGACAAGATCTTGCATGCGCCTTCCCTTTCTCTCTAACCTCACCGCAAGCGCCCGGGCTTTTGCACGGCCCGCGTCCCCTTACGGCATTCCCCGCTTCCGCCCACGAAAAAGGGCAAGCCGACATCGCGCCCATGCGCAGGTCGGCTTGCCCAGACGGTCGGCGGAAATAGCGCGCTGCTCCCCCGTGGTTCTCCACGCATGCCCGTCAGTCACAGCGCGTTCGCTTAGCCCGCAGGGTACCACGATTTGGCGGAACACGTCGCATGAAAAGGGCCTTTGCACGGAATCAGCTCGTTTTGCGGCCTTCCCCAGGCAACGGACGGGCAACGGTGAGTCAAAGGCTGAGCGATGGCGGCGTGCGAGACGCCCACGCGGGTTTACCCTGAGGCCAATGACCGCCCGAGCAAGGAAGCGTCCCATGGCATTCCTGAGGATGAGAAAACTGACCGAAAGCGACGAGATCGGCTACTTCGCGCCGCGCACGTGGGAGTTCTGGCGCGCGCTGGCCGTATGCTTTTGCCTGTGCTGTATTTTGGGGCACTGGCTGGAAATGCCCTACTGCTGGCTGATGGACCACCTCTTCGGCATCGTAGCCGATGACTACGCCGTGTGGACCGACCCGTGGTACCACCCCTATTGGGTGTACGGCTTCGGCGCCGTGTTCATGACCCTGCTCATCGAACCTCTGAAGGAACGCCTGGTGGTGCGCCGCAAGACGCTGTGGGGCGCGTTTCTGGAATCGCTCATCATCGCCATCCTTATCGCCATGGTGCTGGAGCTCGTCATCGGCTTGCTGGTGAACCAGCCCGACCCCGTCACGGGCGAGTACCCCTTCTGGGACAATTCCCAGCTGCCCGGCAACGTGTTCGGCCAGGCATGGCTCGTGAACGACTTCTTCATCGGCCTGGCCGCCATGCTGTACGTATGGGTCGTGTTCCCGCTCGTGTGCGAGGGGTTCTCGCTGCTGTCGCCCCGGGTCGCCAACGTGGTCTTCGCCCTCATCATCGTCGGTTTCGCCGCCTGCGTGACCGCCTCCTACCTGGAACTGAAACTCTGGGAGAAGTACTAGGGCACGAGGCCTCCGACCCCTGCGCGTTTTCCGTTGTCCGAAGCGCGGTGCACTGGGAAACGGATACAATGGGCTGCGATAACGTTTCGCGGCCCGCAAGGAGGCATTACATGGACAGAAACGAGCTGGCGTGCCTGGAGGCGCTTTCCGAGCTGTACCCCACCGCCGAGGAGGCGGCGGCTGAAATCGCGCTTTTGGAAGGGGCGTTGGCCCTGCCGCGCGGCACCGAGCTGTTCGCGTCGGACATCCACGGCGAGTACAACGCCTTCTCGCATCTGCTGCGCAGCGGATCGGGCGCGGTACGAGCCCTGGTGGAGGCCACATTCGACGACAGCTTCCTGCCCGACGAGCGCGCCGAGATTGCCGCATCGGCGCTTTATCCCGTTGAAAAGGTCGAGATGCTGCTGGCCGCCGGCGACGATGAATCGCTGGTCGTGCTGCTGGAATGTCTGGCCGACCTGGCCCGCGCAGCGGCAGCCACCCAGCTGACCGTGAAGGTGGACGCGCTCGTGCCCGAGGACTTCACCGTGGTCGTGGAAGAGCTGCTGGCCGCCAATACCCCGCTTAAGCGGCCCTGCGCCCGCGCCATTATCGAGGGCGCCGTGGCCGCCGGGGCCGGGGCGGCGCTGGCCGAGGTGCTGGGACAACTGGTGCAGCATCTGGTGGTGGACCAGCTGCACCTGGTGGGCGACGTGTATGACCGCGGCCCGGCGCCGGCCGCCATTATGGACGAGCTTCTGGACTATCCCACCGTGGATGTGCAGTGGGGCAACCACGACATCCTGTGGATGGGCGCGGCCTTAGGCCAGCCCGGCAGCGTGGCCAACGTGGTGCGCATCTGCGCCCGCTACGGCAACCTGTCCATCCTGGAAGACTCCTACGGCATCAACCTGCGTCCTTTGGCCGCCTTCGCCGCCGAGGCCTATGCCGACGATCCCTGCGCTGGCTTCGCCCTGAAGGGCAACCCCGGCCTTACGCCCACCGAGACGGCGCTCACCGAGAAGATCCAGAAGGCCATGGCCATCATCCAGTTCAAGGTGGAAGCGGCCCTCATCGCCGAGAATCCCTCCTTCGGGCTGGACGACCGCAACCTGCTGCACCTCGTGAACCGCGAGCGCGGCACCGTGGTGGTAGACGGCGTGGAATACGAGTTGACCGACACGGTGTTCCCCACGGTGGACTGGAGCGACCCCTACCGCCTGACCGAGGACGAAACGTCCGTCATCGAGCACTTGTGCGCGGCCTTCGCGAACTGCGAGCGATTGGGCCGCCACATGGACTTCTTTCTGGAGCACGGCAGCCTGTACAAGATCGAGAACGGCAACCTCATGCTGCACGCCTGCGTGCCCCTGGCCGCCGACGGCTCGCTTCTGGAAGTCACGCTGTTTGGCGAGACCTACCGCGGGCGGGCGCTCTACGACATGGTGGACGCCTCGGTGCGCGCGGCCTTCACAGCAGCCGACGAGGCGGAGCGCAAGCGCGGGCTGGATATGCTGTGGTACCTGTGGCTCGGACCCGGCTCGCCGCTGTTCGCGAAAAGCAAGATGGCCACCTTCGAGTTGTACCTCATCGCCGACAAAGCCGCCCGCAAGGAAGTGAAGAACCCGTTCTATTCCCTGCTTGACGACCCCGCGGTCATCGACGGCATCTTCCGCGATTTCGGCATGGACCCGGCAACCTCGCGCATCGTGTGCGGGCATGTGCCGGTGAAGGCGAAGGACGGCGAGGACCCGGTGAAGGCCGAAGGCCGCGTGCTCTGCATCGACGGCGGCTTCTCGGCGGCTTACCAGAAGACCACGGGGCTGGCGGGCTACACGCTGGTCTCGAACGCCGAGGGCTTGTTCCTGGACGCGAACGAGCCGCTTGCCTCGCGCGAGGCAGCCGTGGAGCAAAACGTCGATGTCGCTGCCGAGCGGCGCGTCATCGAACGCTACGACGCCCCGCGCACGGTGGCTGATACCGACGAGGGCGCTGTCCTGCGCCAGCGCATCGGCAACCTGCACCGACTGCTGGGGGCCTACGCCGCCGGTCTCATCGCCGAAGAGGCTTAGCGGGCAGACGCTTCTCAGCCGCAGTCGTCCCCCATCCGATTTCCGCTGCCGTTCGCATGCGCGGGCGGCAACGGTGCGCTCGGGGGTAAAAATTCCCAAAATCGGACTATTGCGACTATTTCTTTCGTCCTGCGCATGCGCTATGGTAAGGCCACGACCAGGTGTTTAAGCTCAATCGAGCATAAGCGCACCGTGCGCCCCGCGCCATGCAGGAGGAACCATGAGCTACAACGAGATATTCAACCGGCCTTACTTCGCGGTGCCTCCCGAGGCGCCCCAGGTGCAACTGCTGCTGCAGCGCGTTCCCCAGGCCGGCGCGGCCGGCTGGTATGCCAACGGGGCCGACGGCACCGTCTATTTCAGCATCGCCATCTACTTCGGAAGCCTGGTAATGCACCCCCAGGACGCCTCCGAGCGCGAGCGGGAGGTGCGCAGCCTGCTGGGATTCGCGCCCGACTGCACGCTGCGGCTCGATTACGCGTGCTCCCGCAAGGCCGCCTGCCTCCTGCGCGCCGGCGAGCCCGGCGCCGATCCGGCTCCCTTCTCGGCCTTCTCGCCCGAGGGCTTGGCGGCCGCGGAAAGCCTCATCGGCGACTTTCTCAGCCTGGATCTGCGCACCATCTTGCTGGACCGTCGCGTGCAAGACACCGAGACAGACGACCTGTTCCGCGGCGAAGAGGTTATCTACGAGGGATTTCTCGGCGACGAGGGCATGCCGCTTGCGCTGCAGCGCCTGGGCGACTCCCCCTTCGCCATCAACAGCACCATCATGGCGACCATCCTGTAAACCGCTTTTGGGGTACCTGCCCCAAACCCTCCGTCCCCGCCCCAGAGAAGGCCTTTGGAAATACCCCCTCGCGCGGGGGCGGCGAATGGGCTACACTGCAATCCTTATGCGTTGCGATGCACTCGAGGGGGGTGGTTCGTTTTGTCTGCCAAACAGCAGCTGCCGGCCGGAAAGCAAGATCTGTTTCCGCCGCAGCCACCCGATGGCACTACCCGCAATCTACGCAAGACGAACATCAGCGCCTTGGGCATCGCATTCATGTTGTTCTGCCTTGTTTCCGCCGGCGCTTTCGGCATCGAGGAAATCATCCCCGTCGCCGGCCCCGGCCTCACGCTCATCATTCTCATCGTGCTGCCCTTCGTATGGGCGCGCCCTATCAGCCGCCTCGTAGCCGAAGCGAACGCCATCCTGCCGCGCGAAGGTGGCATCTACGCCTGGGCCAAGGAGACCTTCGGTGAGTTCTGGGGCTTCCAAGCCGGCTGGTGGACCTCCATGGACACTTACATCTCCTCGGGCGCCTACATTGCCATGGTGGGAGGCTACACCTCCCAGCTGCTGTCGCTGGATGCCGAGGGAACCTTCGTGGTGAAGCTGCTGGTGGTCGGCTGCTTCACCGTGGTGAACCTGGTCGGCCTGCTGGAAGTGGAACGCATCAGCTCGTTTTTCTCGGTGCTCATTCTCATCGTGTTCGGCATGGCCGTGGTGTTCGGCTTCATGAACTGGCAGACCAACCCCTTCGACCCCATCTTCGCCACCCCCGACGCTCCCATGGGCTGCCTGGTGCAGTCGCTGTCCATCGGCATCTGGATGTACTGCGGCTACGAGTGCATCGCGGCCATGTCAGGGGAATACGAGGACTCGTCCCGTAACGTGGCCCACGGCTTCCGCATCGCCCTTCCGCTGATCGCGCTGTCCTACATTCTGCCCACCTTGGCCTGCCTGGCCGCCTACCCGGCCGGCTCGTGGGTGATGTGGGGCATCGACGGGGGCTTCTCGGCCGACGTGCTGGGCTACGGCACCATCTTCTCGGCGGTGCTGGGGCATTCGGGCGTGGTGCTGTTCCTTGTCATCGCCATCATGAGCCAGTGCACCATCTACAACACTTACCTGGCAAGCGGCTCGCGCAGCTTCTGGGTGCTGTCGGAGGACAACCTGTTTCCCCGCTTCATCCGCAAGGTGGACAAATCGGGCCGCAGCCCCTTCGTCGGCGTGCTGACCATCGCCGCCTCGTCGCTGCTGTTCTCGCAGTTCGACTTCACCACCATCATCGAGATGAACATCATCTTCATCCTGGCGCGTTACATGTTCCTCGGGTTCATCGTGATGCGCCTGCGCAAGATGTATCCAGTGGAAGAGCGCCCGGCCGACATGTTCGTCATCGGGGGCGGCAAGGTGGGCGTGGCGCTGTACTCGGCCTTGGCCTTCGGCATCGCCACCTTCACGCTGTGCCTGAATCCCGTGGGCGATTTCTTCGCCACCGTGGCGTTTTTGGCCTCGGGTGTGATCGCCTACGTGATCTTCAAGAAGATGTACGGCGGCCTCACCCGCTTCAACCCCGAGAAGCACCCCGTTGATCCGCGCACGGGATTAGCCGTGGGGGACATGCGCCGCATCGGCCTGTTCGCGCTCATTGTTGCCGGGCTGTTCGCGCTGAATGCGCTGATGAACCTGCTGTTCCTGGGATAGAGGCGCCACCTCCCCCAACTCACGCTTTCCACCGCGTCTCACGCTGCTGTCCACACGAAGGCGCCCCGCCCGGATGGAAGTCCGGTGCGGGGCGCCCTTGCGTCGCCGTTGGGAAGCGGCTATTTCTTCTTCTTGTCGCCGAGCATCTCGCGCACTTCCTCGCGACCCTCGTCGTTCAGCTCGCGCTCATCGGGGCAGAGGCGCTCCAGCAGCTCCATGAGCTCGCCCATGTGCTCGCGCTCCTCGTCGCGGATGTCGGAGAGCACCTTGATGGCGTCCTTGTTATCGGTGGCCAGAATGTGGGCGTCGTACTCGTGGATGGCCTCCAGCTCGCCCACCAGATCCTGGCGGATGGCGTTTGCCAGCTCGCGGTCAGTCAGCTTGCGCGGGACTTCCATCACGAAGGGGTTCGACAGAATTGCCATGGGACATCACTCCTTAAACTCGCGGGCTCGAACGGCGCAACGCCGCTTTCGACTCGGCCATGATATCGGAGGCCACAGCCACACGTTGACCTGTCGCGTCATCGTGCATCGAGCCGTTGACCCCACGTCACCGCGCCGATTACGTTGCCGCTACTCCCCCACGGCCACGAGTGAGAACACTTCGGCGTCGGTAGCCTCGGCAATAACGGCGCGGGGATTCAGGAAGGCGAGCTCCATCACGAACCCGAGGCCCGCGAGGCGCGCGCCGCTCGCCTGCACGAGGCGTACCATGGCCGTGGTGGTGCCGCCCGTGGCCACCAGGTCGTCCACGATGAGCACCACGTCGTCGCGCGGGAGGGCGTCGGCATGGATTTCCAGCACATCGGTGCCGTATTCCAACTCATAGGACTCGCGCAGCACCGTGCGCGGCAGCTTGCCCGGCTTGCGGCAGGGCACGAATCCCGCGCCGAGCTTCAGGGCCACCGCGGCGCCCACGATGAAGCCGCGGGCCTCGGCGCCCACCACCTTCGTGATACCGCGATCGGCGAAGTGGGCCGCCAGGTCGTCCACCAGAGCGGCGAAGGCCGCGCCGTCGGCGAAAGCCGGGGTGAGGTCTTGGAACACGATACCCGGCTTCGGATAGTCGGGAATGGGCACGATGAGTTCTTCGTAGGGGCGCATGGGTCATCCTTTCTCGCAGCCCTATTGTCGCGCACGGGCGCCGCTCGGCCCGCGTGGCCGCCAAGCTGTAACGCAAGTTTTGCCCGAGACACCCGCGAAACTGGGACATGTTACCGGGTAAGGTGTCCCACGCTCCTACCTGCGCGGGGCCATGGCCGGGTCGGACCGCACGTGGCGGCGTACCTTGCGGGCGCACGCCACGGCCACCACCGCGGGCACCGTATTCAATTTGGCGCCGAAGCCCCACGCGCCCCTCAGCCCAACTCCGAGCGGTTCTCACTTGCGTTACAGCTGGCCGTGCCCGCGCTTCACCGAGTCCGCGCCGCGCGACAATGGACGGCAAACCCGAGAAAGGAAGCCCCATGACCACGGAGAAGTCCCCCGCCGCATCTGCCGAAACCAGCGCGAGCGCCGCCCCCGCGAGCGCCGCCGACACCCTTACCCCGGCCGAGAAGGCCATCATCGCCAACGACCAGCACGCCCTGGAGGAGTCGCTGGCCGCCATGTCGCCTTTCGAGGTGAAGAACCTGCTGGTAAAGATGGCCCGCGAGGGCGACAAGGCCACCACGCGCACCCTGCTAAACGCCGGACGCGGCAATCCCAACTGGATCAACACCCTGCCCCGCGAGGCCTTCTTCCTGCTCGGCCAGTTCACCATCCAGGAGGCCAAGCGCACTTCCTCCCTTCCCGAGTTCGACTTGGCCGGTATGCCCGCCCAAGAAGGCTGCGCCGAACGCTTGCTCGCCTTCCTGGATGCCCGCAAGGAAGAGAAGGCGGCCCAGTTCGTTCGCCGCGCCTACGACTACCTGGTCGGGCAGGGATTTCCGCCCGACGAGTTCGTCCACGAGTGGACGAGCGGCATCTCGGGCGACCTCTACCCCTTCCCCGACCGCATCCTGCCCTACACACAGGAAATCGTGAACCGCTACCTCGTGAAGGCCATGGACGACGGGCACGAGCCGGAGGCCCCCTACGACCTGTTCGCCACCGAGGGCGGCACGGCGGCCATGTGCTACCTGTTCTACTGCCTGAAGTGCAACTTCCTCGTGAACCCCGGCGATCGCATCGCGCTCATGACGCCCATCTTCACGCCGTACCTGAACATTCCCACGTTGAACGACTACGACCTGGACGTCACCTACATTAACGCCACCACGCGCGGCGCCGAGGGGCTGCACACCTGGCAGTACCCCGACGAGGAGCTGGAGAAGCTGGCCGACCCGTCCATCAAGCTGCTGTGCCTGGTGAACCCGTCGAACCCGCCGTCGGTGGCCATGGACGATGCCTCGCGCGAAAAGCTCGTGCAGATCGTGCGGGAGAAGAACCCGAACCTGCTCATCATCAGCGACGACGTATACGGCACCTTCGTGCCCCACTACCGGTCGCTCATGTACGACCTGCCCTACAACACCGCCTGCGTGTACTCGTTCTCGAAGTACTTCGGAGCCACCGGCTGGCGTCTGGCCGTCATCGCCACGGCCCAGAAGAACGTCTTCGACGACCGCATCGCTGCCCTGCCCGCCGACAAGAAGGAGCAGATTCGAAAGCGCTATGCGTGCCTGACCGATCATATCGAGTCGGTGAAGTTCACCGACCGCATGGTGGCCGACTCGCGGCTGGTGGCCCTGAACGGCACGGCCGGCCTGGGCACGCCGCAGCAGGTGATGATGTCGCTGTTCGCCCTGTACTGCCTGCTGGACGAGAAGGATGCCTACCGCGCGAAGATGCAGGAGCTGGTGAAAAACCGGCTTGATTTGCTGTGGAAGAACCTCGGGTGGACCCTTGAGCCCGACCCGCTGCGCGCCGGCTACTACTCGGTGATCGATCTGGAGATTTGGGCGACGCGCCTGTACGGCGCCGACTTCTTCGCATGGCTGAAGGAAAACTACGACTCGCTCGATATCGTGGTACGCCTAGCCCACGACACCGGCGTGGTGCTCATGGACGGCGCCGGCTTCGACGCGCCCGAGTGGTCGGTGCGCGTGTCGCTGGCGAACCTGGACACGAACGACTACGCCGTCATCGGCCAGCACATCGCCTCCATGCTGGACGAGTACGCCGAAGCCTGGAAAGCCGAAGCGGGCAAGTAGAGTCTCTCAGCCAGGCCGGCATCCTCCTCGCCGACCTCGCCAAACACGCCGACCGGTGGCGGGCGCGTCCGGCCACTGCGCACCCCAGGAGTTCGGATTTTGGTTGCCAAAAATTCGGATTTTGGTAAAATTTTATTCGGATTTTAGTAAATCTCCTGGTAGGAGCTATCATGAGTCAGACCCCTGTCAAACCACAAGGATACCTCCCGCGCATTGTCGACGAACAGGTTGAGCGCTACTTGCGCATCTTCGGCGCCCTTGAAATCGAGGGCACGAAATGGTGCGGCAAGACGTGGACAGCACGCCAGCACGGTGCCTCCATCAGCTACGTCGATGAGCAGCTCGCACTTGCCCAGGACGACCCCTCGCTCATGCTCTTGGGGGAGAAGCCGCACATCATCGACGAGTGGCAGCGCGCTCCTGCCATTTGGAACCTGGTGCGCCATGGCGTTGACGAGACGCGGGGCCTGCGTGGCAGCTGGATTCTCACCGGCTCCTCGACACCGCCAGATCGACGGGACACCGCAGACGAAGCGTCTAAACGGCACAGCGGAGCAGGACGCATCGGCCGCATCAAGATGTCCCCCATGACGCTCTCCGAGTCGGGCGATTCCGAAAACACTGTCTCGCTCGCCCGGCTCTTCGAGGAACCCCCCGCTGCCGCCGTCGCCGAAGACGGCACACGGCAACTCGTCGAAATGGCATGCCGGGGCGGCTGGCCCGAAGCGCTCGATCTTGCCGCATTGGACGCGCAGACGATAGCCCGCGAGTACCTTGCCGCGGTATGCTACGAAAGCGCGCCCGATCACGGCCTCGACCCCTTTGTAACCGAGCGCGTCATCGCCTCGCTGGCACGCAACCTCGGGCAAGCCGCCACCTATGGCACGATCAGGGAAGATGCCCTGGGGTCGACGGGTTCCGATCTTACGGATAGACAGATCGGCGAGTACCTGAGCTTCCTACGCCGCATCTACTTGCTCGCCGAGGTGCCAGGGTGGGAGCCTCCCTCTCGCTCGAAGAAGCGGCTTCAAACCAAGCCGAAGCGTTACCTAGCCGACCCTTCGCTGGCCGTGGCCGCCCTCGGCCTGTCGCCCCAGGGCCTTATGGAAGATTGGCAGACCTTCGGGCTGGTCTTCGAGAACCTCTGCCTCCGCGACCTCACCGTGTACGCCCGGGCCCACGAGCTCGCTCGACCGGTTCCCGTGCGCTACTACCGCGACGATTCCGGACTTGAAGTTGATGCCATCGTGGAATTGACCGACGGGCGTTGGGCCGCTTTCGAAATCAAGACCAGCGACAGCAAAGTCGCTCCCGCAGTCGCCAACCTCAAGCGGCTTCGCAAGAAACTCTGCGAGAACCCACGCGCTCAGATGAAGCCGCCCGCGTTCATGGCCGTCATCACGGGGGTCGGCACCTATACGCGCGTCGTCGAAGACGGGATCTACGTCATCCCCATCCGCTCGCTGACGGCCTAGCAGATGCGGAAGGCGGAGAGGCGCCGACGCTAGCGGGCGCGGCGACCTGGGACACGATATCGCGCAGGTAGCCGTAGCCTTCGGCTTCTAGTTTGTCGGCGGGGATGAAGCGGAGGGCGCTTCCAGCCCATGTGCCAAGACGATACAATATGACTCGTCAATGGCAACGGAGAAGCGGGAGGATCATGGAGCTCACCGTCACGCTTACGGACCTGATGGACGCCGTCGACCGCGAGTCGGAATTCGACGACTACGGGTATTTCCTCGATCCCGCAACGGGCGCCACGCACTTCCTCTGGGACGGGCGGGCCGACGAGGTGGACGACGATGCCGCCTTCGAGGCGCTCTCGGAGCGGGTGGACGAGCTCATCAAGCTGCCCGACCGCTCCCTCACCGACCTTTACGCTCGGGCCGAGGATTTCACGGCCCTGCGCGTCATGGATGCCCGACAGCGGGCCCGTCTCGCCCGCGTCTGTCGCAAGGCGCGCCGCAAGCGCAACATCGGCTTCTTCCTCGCCGAGGCCACCGCTTTGGGACTCGGCGACGAGCAGCGTGCCTACTGGGACGAGTGCGACGAGGAGTTCGTCCGCCACTGGTGCGCCAATGAGGGCATCGCCATAGAAGAGTAAGAGCGACCGGGAGAAAGGCTGGCTATGGAATTGGTCGAGAAGCGGTTCGGCGAACTGAGCCTGGAGGAGTACCACGAGCTGCTGAAGCTGCGCTGCGCGGTGTTCCTTGTGGAGCAGCAAAGCCCGTACCAGGAGGTGGACGACGCCGACAAGGAGGCCATCCACCTGTACTTCCGCAACGATGAGGGCGCGCTGGCCGCCTATGCCCGGGTGCTGCCGGCCGGGGTCACCCATCCCACGGCCTCTATCGGCCGCGTCATCGCCGTGGAGCGCGGCTGCGGCATGGGACGCCGCATCATGGAGGAGGCCATCCGCGTGGCCCAGGAGGAGCTGGATGCCGACGTCATCACCATCGAGGCCCAGGCCTACGCCCGCGAGTTCTATGAGAAGCTCGGCTTCGTGCAGACCTCCGACGAGTTCGACGACGGCGGCATCATGCACATCGAGATGAAGCTCAAACGCGCGTAACGCTACACGGGGGGGCTGCCGCTCGCGAGAACGGCAGCCCCGCGCCTCCTCGCGACCTCGGCCCGCGGCGCAGAGCCCTAGCCCTCCACCGGGCGCACGGGGTGCCGGATAACCGTCTTCAACTTCTCCGGAGCCGTCCGGCGCGGGTCCGACAGGTATATCTCGTGATGATGGTGCCCCTCTGCGGTATCGGACAGGTCGTTTTCCAGCCCCTGCTCGGCCACGAACGCGTCGAGCAGCGCCACCGTGGCCGGCTCGTCGTCGTAGGGGCCCAGGTGCAGAATCTGGGCGCACAGGCCCTCGTCGATGGTCAAAAGCTCGGCATCCGAGGCGTCGATGCCCTTCTTACGCGCCGCCTCGTCCCGCGCCCATGTGAATTCCTCGGCCGTCACGAAGTCGGGCAGCCGGATAGCCGCGACCCAACGGAAGGCCGCCTTGTTCGCGTAATCGACGCCCTTCTCTCCCGGCTGCCACCAGAAACCCTCCAAAGGCGGCACCACGAAATCGTAGTAGCCGTCGATGCGATGGTCGCTCTTCTTCGACATCTTGATAGTGTAGGCGATGGCGTACAGCACGCCCACGGCCTCCTGGTAGGCGCCGCCCTCTGCATTCGGGTCGCCCTCGCCCCGCACGGCCACGAAGGTCATGGGCGGCACGCGCACCAGTTCGGGTGTGCGCTTCGGCAGGTAGAACTCCTTGTACTCCTTCTTGAAGTCGAACGCCATGGGCCTTCCTTCCTTGTATGGATCGCGATGCATCTAGCCCTCCGCCGGACGAACGGGCAGCCACACCTCGCTTTTGCTGTCGGGCGCTGTCATGCCGGGAGTGAGGTAGCGCTCCACATCGGCATGGGTTTCCCACGTATAACCAGAACTGGGCAGCCACTCGGTGAGGATGCGGTGCCACAGGCTGTCCATGGCATCGGGCATGGGCCCTTCGCAGGAGAACACCGCATAGGTGGCCGCCGGCACCACACGCTCGGTCATGCCCTCGGGACACGGCGCCCCCGTTGCAACGGCGCACATATAGCCATCGAAGGCGCCTTTCTCGCAGAACTGCACGCCCAGCAACCCGGCGGGCTCGCTTCCATCCATACACGCGAGCACGTCATGCACGCGCGGTCCCACCGACGCCCAAAATTCGGTGGCCTTCTCACCAGCGCACTCAACGCTCCACGGACCGTTGTCGGCCTGGATGCCCACAACGCGAAACTCGGAGCTCTCGACAATCCGATACTCCATCGCATTTCCTCCTTGCACAGAAAGGGTGAACACGAGGCGCGGATACAGCGCGAGCACGGCACCAGGCCGGCGGGCGACACTCGGCGCTACCCCGTGCACAGCCCGAAAAGCCCGGCTGAACGCCGTCGGAGAATCATAGCCGTAGCGCAGGGCCACGTCGATCACCCGATCGCCGCCTTCGCGCAAATCGATGGCAGCCTGGGACATCTTCCGGCGGCGCACGTATTCAGCCAGCGTGGTGCCTGCCAAATAGGGGAACATGCGCTCCAGCTGAAACGGCGAACAACCGGCGACGCGAGCCACCGTCGCCGCGGAAAGGTCCTCGGTCAAATGCGCGTCGATGTAGCGCATGGCGGCGTTTAGATCCTCGAGCCAATTCACACCCGCACCTCCTTACGGTTCACAGCTTACTGTGCGGCCACCTCCCCGTCCTCGCATTTCACGAGCAGAAACCGCGCGGGGCGAGCCTTGCGCTACGCGCATTCGATGCGCGCCATTATAGGGCATCACGCAAAATCTCTTCTCCTCCTTGACAGCGTCTTGATGCAATATATAATTTGCAAATGCAAGATATATCTTACATTATCAGAAAGCATTGCATCGTCGGTTAGAACGACGGGAAAGGAGGAGCATGGAGCGCGAGGAGAAGAACCTGCGCATGAAGGCCGCCCGTATGAAGATGGGTCTTTCCCAAAGCGATCTGGCCGAGCGCGTAGGCGCCACGCGACAGACCATCGGGCTTATCGAGGCCGGCCGCTACAACCCCAGCCTCAAGCTGTGCACGGCCATCTGCAAGACCCTGAACACCACCTTGAACGACCTGTTCTGGAACGAGGAGGACGCATCATGAGAATCATCGAACGTTGGAACGCCATCATGGGCCCCAAAGACGAGCGGCTCACGGCGGAATCGAACCGCTACGCGGCCGTCGGCTATATCATCCTCATTATCGGAGCGGCCCTCGTCCTGTACTACGGCATCATGCTGGAACAAGTGGCCGAAACTACCGACCATCCGCTGCTCACACCCTTGGGGCAGTCGGTCTTCCCCGCCTCCACGGCGCTGCTCATCGTCATTCTCATCTCGGGCCTGGTATCCACGTACCTGCAAGTGCGCACCGGCGCCTTCGACACCCATGCGCGCATCGCCCAAACCGACCGCATCCCGTGGGACTACGTGGCTCTGATGGCCCTTCTGTGCGGTGTCGGCCTCGGCGTTGCAACCACGGTCACGCGCATGCTCGCGGAGGTGCAGATCGTCGGCATTGCCAACGTGGCCTGGGCCGGAGACATCGCCATGGGCGTGGTGTACTTCACGCTGGCCTTCGCCGTGGGGTTCGCCTGCTTCGCGGCCACGTTCCGCGGCGCCATCAACCGCCGCCGCCAGCTGGAACGCGAGCTGGAGGGGTAACGCCCGGCGAATCGCCCCACCCCTCGGTGCCAGGCCTCTCGCCCCCCCACACTTCATTTTAGAATTTCTTTCGATTTGAATTGCCGTTCAAATCTCGCGTAATTCTAAACACCCCGCTTCCCGCCGCCTGCCTGCGTGCGGGGGCCGTTCAGGGTAACCGGTGTGTTGCAAGTTGCGAAACATCCCGCGAGCAACGATAACCGGGCACCTAAGATAGAGGGCGCGACGGGGCCGCCCGGTCCCACCCCCTATACGAAGGAGGTTCCATGGACATCCAGAACATCACGGTCGCCGGCGGTGGCGTATTGGGCAGCCAGATTGCCCTGCAGAGCGCCTACAAGGGCTTCGCAGTCACACTGTGGCTGCGAAGCGAAGGCTCCATCGAGCGCACGCGCCCCAAGCTGGAGCGTTTGCGCGGTATCTACCGCCAGAGCCTTGCGGCCCTGAAGACCGACCCGAAGGCATGGTGCCGCGGTCTGACCGATTCCGCCGACGTGCCCGCCGAGAAGATCGACGAGCTCATCGCGCGCGTGGATGCCGCTTTCGAGGGCATCGTGCTCACCACCGACGCCGCCGAGGCCTTCGGCGATACCGACCTGGTGATTGAGGCCATCGCCGAGGTGATGGACGAGAAGGACGCCTTCTACACCTCCATCAAGGACGTGCTGCCCGAGCGCACCATCCTGTGCACCAACTCCTCCACCCTGCTGCCGAGCGCCATGATGGACTTCACGGGACGCCCGGAGAAGTTCCTCGCCCTGCATTTCGCCAACAACATCTGGCAAAACAACACCGCCGAAGTGATGGGCACCGCGAAGACGGGCGAGGAATCCTACCGCGCCGTGGTGGATTTCGCCCGCGCCATCGGCATGATTCCACTGGAGCTGAAGAAGGAGCAGCCGGGATATCTGCTGAACAGCATGCTCGTGCCCTTCCTGAACTCGGCCGAGGCGCTGCTGGCCAACGGCGTGGCCGACGTGGAGACCATCGACGCCGCCTGGACGCTCGGCACCGGCGCGCCTTTGGGCCCCTTCCGCATCCTGGACATCGTGGGGCTGACCACCGCTTACAACATCGTGGCCGCAAGCCCGGCCGCCCAGGACCCCGACAGCGTGGCCGCCCGCATCGCCGCCCTGCTGAAGCAGCGCATCGACGAGGGCAAGACCGGCATCAACGCCGGCGAGGGCTTCTACTCCTACCGCTAGGCCCCGCCCCCAGGCAAACCATATCCGGGAAAGGCGGCCGTCGTGAGTCGAGAGCGAACGCTCCCTCTTTCGGCCGCTTCTCTCGGAGCCCGAGTCCGGCGAAGGTGGACCGCTACCGTCCGCAGGACTCATTCCCCCGCGCCGGCGGGAACCATCTCGTCAGCGGGCGTGGTTTCCGTGAGACGAGCTTCGCCGCGGCGGCGCGCCTCGTCTACTGAGATGGTCTTGATGCGGAACGCGAAGTACCACAGCTCGAAGATGACGAGCGCCACAAGGAGCGCTTTGGCCCACCACTGCGGCAGCACCACCGCGAGCACCGACATGATGCCCACGCCGGGCGCCATGCACAGAAACTTGGTGCGCAGGGTCATCTGCCGATTCTCCATGAAGTTGGCCAGGTAGCGCTTGTATAGGCGCGTCCCGTGGAACCAATCGTCCAGGCGCTTGGAGCTGCGCAGGAAGAAAAACGACGCTAGCAGCAGAAACGGCGTCGTCGGCAGCACGGGCAGCACGGCGCCCAGAGCGCCCAGCCCGAAGAACAGCAGGCCCAAGGCCCCGTTGACGATACGCATGCGAAGCTCCTTCACGCCGGGGCGCCATAGGGCGCCCATTCTCCATCGTGAGTCTATGATACGGAATGCCCGCACCCACCTGCATCCCCCATACGGGCTATTCGGCCACAGGCCACCTGTGCGCCGGCGGCCTTCAGTGCCCGAAACCGTCCGCAGCGTCCCAAGGGGAGCTATCGATTTCCCAAACCGGGCCGATTTGCCAATCACGCATTCTCTCGTGACGTAGAACGGCCCTCCCGTACACGAAACTCGACTTATATAGACATCGCAGTCAGCCGGAGAGGCCAGCGATGCCTATATAAGTCTAAAAACGTGCGACACGCCTCTTCGAATGTCTATATAAGTCGATTTTTATGCGCACAGCGTATAGATTTTGTCACCGCTGGCAATTCGGCAATTACTCGCCCGCTGCAGTCGACTCTTCCGCAAGCAGCTCGCGGGCGTGGGCGATGGCGTCGTCGATGCTGCTGCGGAAGTGCTCTTCCCCTACCAGATCGACGAAGCCGGCGCGCTGCATGGTGCGCATCGGCTGCTCGTTCACATGCGAGAAGATGAGGCGCACGCCGTGGGCATCGCAGTACGCGTAAAGGTTTTCCAGCGCGTTCATGCCCGTGGCATCCAGCGAGGGCACGCCGCGCATGCGGATGATCAGGTACTTCGTGAACTCCTTCACCGAGATGTCGGCGATGCGCTCGGTCATGCCGAAGAACATGGGCCCGTTGATCTCGTACACGCGCACGCTCTTCGGCAGCTCGCGCAAGTGCGTGACCTCGGAATTCTCGTCGCAGTAGTACTTCCACCCCTTCACCTCGGTCTCCTCGCTCACCATCTTCAGGAAGAGCACCATGGTGATGAGCATGCCCGCGGCAATGGCCACCACCAGGTCGAACACGATGGTCAGCACGAAGGTGAGCACCAGCGTGGCCACCGCCCCCTTCGACGCCGTCTGGCACAGATGCGCGAAGTTGCGCCAACCGGACATGTTGTAGGCCACGTACAGCAGAATGGCGGCGATGGTGGGCATGGGAATGAGCGCCGCGTAGGGCATGAGGAACGCCAGCACCGCCACGAGCACCAGGGCATGCACCATACCGGAAATGGGCGTGCGACCGCCGGCCTTCACGTTCGCAGCGGTGCGGGCGATGGCGCCGGTGGCGGGAATGCCGCCGAACAGCACCGAGGCGATGTTGCCGATGCCCTGGGCCACCAGTTCCGTGTTGGCGCGGTGGTGCGCGCTGATCATGGAGTCGGCTACCACGCAGGACAAAAGCGACTCGATGGCGGCCAGGATGGCGATGGTCACGCCGTTGGCCAGCTGGCTGCGGAAGAGGGCCCAGTCGAGCTGGGGCAGGTGGAACGTGGGCAGCGCGCTGTCGATAACGTACAGGTCGCCGATGGTGCGCACGTCCAATCCGAGCACGCTCACCATGGCGATGCCCGCCAGCAGCGCGATGAGCGAGCTGGGAACGCGCTCGCATACCCGGGGCCACAGGAACAGGATGGCCAGGCACACCGCACCCACCACGCACGCCTGCGCGTTCACCGTGGCGATGTTGCCCGCCAGCGCAGCCAACTTCTCCGTCGTTTCCACGGCAACGGTGCCGTCGGGGTAGGTGAGCCCCAGGAAGTCCTTCAACTGGCCGATGGTGAGCGTGACGGCAATGCCGGCTGTGAAACCGGTGGTGATGGTGAAGGGCACGAAGCGGATGACGGCACCCAGCTTGCACAAGCCCATCAGGATGAGCAGAATGCCCGCGATGATGGTGGCCGCGATGAGCCCGTCGATGCCGTCGGTGGCCACAATGCCCGCGACGATGGTGGCGAACGCCGCCGTGGGACCCGAGATTTGCACGCGGCTGCCGCCGAGGAAGGCGATGAGGAAGCCGGCGATGATGGCCGTGTAAAGGCCCTGCTCGGGCGACACTCCCGACGCGATGCCCAGGGCGATGGAAAGCGGCAGGGCCACCACGGCCACCACGATGCCGGCCACGATGTCGCGGGGTAGCTGCTGCCTGAGCTCTTCTTTGCTGGAATGCTTGAGAATGCTGAAAAGTATCGGCTTGATCTTGTCGCGCTGCTGCATGGCTCGCTTCTTCGGGTCGTCGGACAGGGCGCGCCCCACGCGACGGCGCACCGCGGGGGAAGTTCCACGCGGCGGCAATACCTCTGATTCGGCGGTGTGCGAGAAGACGCGAGGTCGCATTCTAGCGCCCGGCCGGGGGGCGGGCAAGGCAGAATCCCACGTCAGTCGGGGGAACGGTTGACCGCGAAAGCGGCGGCACTTCCGCCAGGTGCCACAAGGGCGGCGCCTGGTTTCAATACGCAATCAAATCGCCGGACTGCGCTGATGCGCGCGAGGGCCGACTATACTTTCACGGAAAGACCCTCGAGGGAAGGAGCCGCTGTGAATCCCCTGCCGCTGAGCACCGAGACCACCGTCGAGACCCGGGAGCTGGTCGTTATGGAACCGGAGCCTCTGCCCGAGCGCCCAATGAAGGAGAAGGCCATCATCGCGGGCATTCTGGCCGTTGTCGCCCTCGTATCGCTGCTGGTGGTGGCGAACATCGCCTCGAACCCCGCCACGTATGGCGGCATCACCGACACCCTCGACGAGAAGAAGGGCAACGTCATGATGCTGGCCACCACCACAACCGCGGCATCGGCCGCCATCTCGGCGCTGCCCAACGACATGGGCACCCCTATCGCCGAGAAGCTGGTGGACTTCAGCTCGTACTTCATGGTCATCCTGGCCGTTATCTATCTGGAGAAGTTCCTCCTGACCACGCTGGGATTCCTCGGCTTCGGCATTCTCATCCCCGTGGCCTGCGTGCTGTTCGCCGTCGCCGTGTTCCTGCAACGGGGAACGCTTTCGCGAGCGAACTTGCAGCGGCTGGGCGCGAAACTCGCGGCGTTCGGGTTGGCGCTGGCGCTCGTGGTGCCCGTGAGCGTGTGGCTCACCGACAACGTGGATGCCACCTTCGACGAGACGCTTGCCGCCTCCAATGCCGCAGCCCAAGAGGCCACCCAGCAGTTGGAGGAGAACACCCAATCCGAGCCGCAGGAGGACCAAGGGCTACTCGGCGGTATCGCAAGTGCTGTGCAGGACGGGTGGAACGGCCTGACCCAGGGCGCGCAGCAGGCGCTGGACAGCCTGGGCGACCAGCTGAACACCATGGTGGACACCATGGCCGTCATGATTGTGACGAGCTGCCTGATTCCCCTGCTCGTGCTCATACTGTTCCTGCAGCTTGTGAAGATCATCACCGGAATCGACTTCGGTGGCGCCACCGCCGTCATGGGCGCCGCCCGCACCAAGGGCCGCAGCGTCGCCACCGCTCTCCGCCGCCCCGCCTCCCGCGGGTAGGAGCCGGCCAGCCTTTCCCACAAAAGCGCCCCCTGAGCCGAGGAGGGAAGACTCAAGGGGCGCTGTGCGGAAACTGCCGTCCAGTGAAGCTTTAAGCAGTTACGCTATCGAAATCGTCCATCATGTCCTTGATGGCCAGAACGCCGAGGATAAACCCGCGGCCGATGGAACCGCCAGGCAGCACCATCGGATACTCGTGGCCGTAGAATGAGCCGCCACAGTCACCGGCCGCCCACAAGCCTTTGATAACCTCGCCGTCGTTGTTGAGCACCCGGCTGTGCTCTTCCACCTGCAAACCGCCAACAGTTGCCAGCACACCCGGAGCGCGCTTGATTGCGTAGAACGGCGGCTCCTTGATGGCGTTGTACGTCATGAACTCGCCCTTCACGCCGTAATCCAGATCGACGCCCTTCTCGCACAACTCGTTGAAGCGCTCCACGGTGGCCAGGAACGTCTCCTTGTCGATACCGTAGGCGTCTGCCAGGCCCTCCAAAGTGTCAGACTCGATGATGGCGCCGCTGTCCACCGCCTTCGCCCAGTCCTTAGCCGGATCGGCCGTCTCGCGGCTGTGGCTGTTGGGGTTGGGCATATCGTCGATATGGTCCATCCAGTGCGCATCCGTGATCTGGAACGCGACCTTTTCAGGCTGCTGGGCCACAGCCGTTACCACTGCCTGGTAAGGGGCATCCTCATTCCCGAACCGCTCTCCCTTGATGTTCACGCGAAGCCACGGAATACCAGAGAAAGGCGAATTACCCTCAGGCAGCCAGGTGGGATCGAAGTGCATCATAAGCGCATGGGGGGCCGGGGTAATTTGCGCGTTCACCCACGAACCCATGCGGATCGCGTCGCCCGTGTTGTTGGGGGCACCATGCATGCTGTGCACGCCAAGCAGCAGAGGCGCATAGCATTCGAGCATCTCCTCGTCGTCGGAAATGTCGCCGCAGGCCATCAGCACGCCCTTCGACGTATTGACGCGCACGTATTCACCCTTCTTGTTCTGGCCGATAACGCCTGTTACGTTACCGTCCTCATCGGCGATCAGCTGAACCGCCGGCGTATCCCATAGCATGCGGGCACCAGCGGCCTCGGCCTTCTCACCCATGGCGTTAAGCAGCTTCGCATACTGCGCATAGCGCGTGGAGAAATCGTTGTCGACGTACCAGCCCAGCGTCTGGCCCTTCTCCACCACAACTGGCGTGAACTCTTGCGTGTTGTCCAGAATCCAATCCATCACCTCGCCGCCGCGGTTCAAGAAATTCATGACAAGCTTCCCGTTGTCGCGGCCGTTGGCAACCTCGGCGAGACCCGCATACAGCTCGCCCGTGTCGAACGGCTCCCCACCCGACTCAAGCCACACCTTGTTGTTGATAGCGTTCGCGCACCAGCCATTCGAGATCGCACCCGACCCCTTCTGGAGCACAACGGTGTTCAAGCCGTGCATGGCAGCGTACATGGCACTCGGTGCACCGGCAGCGCCCAGGCCGACAACGCATACGTCGGCATCGATAGTCTCGACAAAGTCGGTAATGGGCTCGGGCTTCTGGCTCCAACTCCAGCGACCGGAAGACTCCGACGAGCCGTTTGCCCCATCGGCAGACTCGCCCGTGCCCGACAGAGTACTCGTACCCGCCGGCGCACACGCCGCCAGACCGGCTCCAGCCGCCAGAGCAGCGCCGCCCGCAATTGCGCCCTTCAGAAAGTTGCGCCTCGAAAGATCCTCCATGATTGTCTCCCTTCTCCTTTTCCTTCCAAGCGCAACTGCGGCCCGTGCTATAACGGTAGTGCTTCGCGGAAGGCGCTTGGACCTTCGCCCATTGCGGCGAGGCACATCCAAAGATACTTTTTCGCAAGCGTATTGAAATCATGATTCGCATCGCTTCCGGGGGTGATTTCCAAGATGGAGCATCACCTTTTAGCGAAAAAGAAGGGTGATTTCGGGAAACAAAGGGAGGGGAATAGACATGACGCCAGAGCATATGTCGCTCAACACACGTGCCGAACAGTGGTGGCAACGTTTTTTCGCAGTCCCGTTTTGCTTTATGGGAATGGGCATTTTCCGCGTATGGACTGAAACGCTTTTCGTTAATGCCCAGGTTGATTTTCCCGCCCTCAACTTCGACGCATCCTCCTTTCCGTTCGATGCCTACGCGTCGTTTGACTACCTTTCGTCCTTCATTCTCATCCTGTTGTCGATTTTCTCGAAGCGTCTCGCGCCTCTCTATTCGCATCCCTGGGCCATCGCATGCGCCTTTGTATCGATGACAGCTGCCACCTGCATAAACTTCACATCCATCTACTTTCCCGCATGGGCACCGCTGCTTCGCCTGCCTGCAGTGATTTCGGGCTCCCTGGGAATAGCATTCATCCTCATGCTGTGGTCGGAATTCTTCGGCTGCATCAATCCGGTGCGTGTGGTCGGCTACTACTCTGCAGGCATTGCCGTCAGCTGCATTATTCTGTGGATCTTCAAGGGACTGCTGTTACCGTGGCTTTGGGTGGGCACCTGCATTATTCCCATTGTTTCGCTTTTGTGCCTTTGGCGCTCCTATAAGCGGCTGCCACGCGACGCCTACCCACCCACATTCCAGCAGGAATTCATCTTCCCCTGGAAGCCCGTACTCGTAATTGGCATCTACGCATTCGTCTACGGCATGCGCAGCAGCGTCTTCGCCGGGCCCCTCTCCATGAATTCCGGCATGGGGGCCTTTGTGGGAGCCGCGGCAGTGTACCTCCTGTTCATCCGCTTCGGAGAGCGACTCAACTTCGCCCTTCTTTGGAGAATCGCCATGCCTCTTATGATCGTATCGCTGGCGCCCTTTGATGGAATAATGCCCGGCTGGTCCACGGTTGCAGATTTCTGCGCCCTTTCCAGCTACACGATTCTGCTTCTACTCATCATGGCCATTCTGAGCAACCTCTGCTATCGATACGGCGTGTGCGCTCTCTGGATATTCGGCATAGAGCGGGCCGTTCGCATGACCACCTCTCAGACAGGGCGCTTGGTGGGAGAGAACATCGTGGGCTCGTCATCGCTGCCCGATTTCGCGCAATCAATTGCTCTGGTGGTCATGGCGGCGGGGCTCATCATGGTCATGTGCGCGTTCTTCTCGGAAAAGTCTGTCACCTCTCAATGGGGCATCGTTTTGAAGCACCCCATAGCCGACGACTTGGAACTGTATATGGAGAAAAACAGGCTCGGTGTGAAATGCAGGGAAGTTGCAGAGAGCTACGGCCTTACATCACGCGAGGGCGAAATCCTGTTGTTGATGGCTCGTGGAGGTCGCCTGTCCCAGATCGCCAACGAGCTCAGCATCAGCAACAACACGGTCAAAACTCACATTCGCCACATCTATACCAAGCTCGAAATCAACTCCCGCAAAGAGCTCATGATTCTTCTCGGAGTACGAAAATCCACTGAAAGCGGCACCGTTTCCGGTTCGGCAGAAGAAGCATGAGGCCTTCCGCAGGCACCCGGAATTCCAGAGGCAGTAAGCCCGCCGTATCACATGCCTCCTTTCGCATTCTGCGTTTCGACAACTACGGCGGCCGCTACACCAGCTCATCCATGGTGTACGTGCTGTAGCCCTCATAGCGATAACTGGCATCGATGCCCTTCATGTACATTTGCCGATCGTTGATCCGGTCAGTCAAAGCGCCCTTGAGGAGCGC
The DNA here is from genome assembly GCF_035989245.1 of Adlercreutzia wanghongyangiae. Classification (NCBI taxonomy): domain Bacteria; kingdom Bacillati; phylum Actinomycetota; class Coriobacteriia; order Eggerthellales; family Eggerthellaceae; genus Adlercreutzia; species Adlercreutzia wanghongyangiae. The sequence goes on from NZ_JAYMFF010000012.1 coordinate 23,496, forward strand.
CTTGATTTCCACGTCCCTTACGGGACTGCGCTCCATCGCGAGCAGATAATCCTCCCGATCGATAAGACTCCAGTCGACCACGACGCCGCATGAACGCTTCAGCATCTGATCGAGCCAGATTCTCATGCTGCGCCCGTTGCCCTCGCGGAATGGATGCGCCACGTTCATCTCGACGTACTTCTCGATAATCTCGTCGATATTCGTCTGAGGCATGCGATCTATCGCCGACAGGGCCTCTCCCAAATAGAGAGAGGGCGCAAAGCGAAAACCACCCTTGGAAATGTTCTCCCGCCGCATCTGCCCGCCAAAATCGTAGACGTCCTGGAACAGGTGCCCGTGAATCCGAGCGAGACTCGCGAACGTGCCTGCCTCGGAGCCATCGAGCAGACCGCCATCGAAAAGTTCCAGCGCTCGCTTTTTCGTCAAGCGCTCCTCTTCCCGCGCCAATTCGGCATCGCTGCTTATGCCCAACTTGTTGCCGAGAACCATGCCGTCTCCCTATCGCCCGGCCAGCTTCTTTTCGCCCTCACGCGCACTCGAGCAGATCGTCGCATTCGTTATAGGGCACGCTGTTTTCGTACATGTATTCCGGTGCCAAATCTATAGTCCCGTCAGCCCACGAGACAAAACCATGCTGAACGGAAATAGAGGCAAAAACCGATTCATCCTTCAAGGGCTCAAAAGCAGAACCCTTGATCGAAAGAGCATCGAACAGCTTCTTTTCGCCAGACGAAAAGAGAACCAGCAGCATCCCTCCCTTGAGAGGCGTCGCTTGCACCACCCGCACCTCATCGCAAGGAGTGCCGGCGTAACAAATGTCGTCAACGATATACATCGCGCACCCTCCTACATGGGATCTACTTTGTCAAAATGCTCGCCCTGAACCGCACGGTTCCACGCAGCGTATACTTCCTCTTCGTGAAGAGCGAGCCAGCCAACAACGATCTTCATCTGCTTGCGTGGCAACGAACCCGCTAGCAGCTCGCCATCGACACCCACAGAGGCTTCGAATTCGCCGTAATAAACATGCACATGCGGTTTGTTGTGATGCTTGGTATCCTTGAACAGCATGTAAATCACGATACCAGCAAAGCGGGAAAGCTCGGGCATTGGCACTCCTCTGGTAGGATTTGGCGAAGTCGAACTTGCGTCCCTTAAACGGTCGCACGAATATAATACCCGACACACACTTGGCCCTGAGCTGAAGAGTACCCACGGACTCGCAAGAAGCAGCATTTCTTCAAGCCAGTGAAACCACGTCTGCAGGCAAGCTGCCAAAGAGCGCACTGAATCGAACGGTCTTGCGGCCGCACCACTTGAAGCGAAAGGAACGGAGCCGATGGACGATACCGCCACGACGACCGACCCGTGCGGGCAGCGTGCCGTGTGCGCCATCTGCCCGCACGCCTGCACCCTGGCCGAGGGGCAGACGGGGCTCTGCCACGCGCGCACCGCCGTCGGCGGCCAGGTGGCAGACGCCAACTACGGGCGCGTCACGTCGCTGGCGCTGGATCCCATCGAGAAGAAGCCCCTCGCCCGCTTCCGTCCCAGAACCAACGTGCTCTCGGTGGGCTCCTACGGCTGCAACCTGCGCTGCCCGTTCTGTCAGAACGCCGCTATCGCTTGCGCCGGCGAGCGTGATGTACCTTGGCGCGAGATAGCGCCGGCGGAGTTGGCAGACCTGGCTGCCTCGCTCGTGCCCGAGGGCAATATCGGCATCGCCTTCACCTACAACGAGCCACTTGTAGGATTCGAATTTGTGCGCGACACCGCCCGCTTAGCGCGCGAGCGCGGCCTGGCCAACGTGCTCGTGTCGAACGGCTACGTGAACGACGGCCCGCTGCGCGAGGTGGCCCCGCTCATCGATGCCGCGAACATCGACCTGAAGGGCTTCACCCAGAGCTTCTACGATTTCGTCGGCGGCGACCTGGCTACCGTGAGGCACACCATAGAAGTGCTGGCCGCCGAACCTGGTTGCCACCTGGAGGTGACGACCCTTGTCATCCCCGGCCTGAACGACAGCGAGCAGGAAATCGCCGCCGCGGCCCAATGGCTCGCATCGCTGGACCCGGGCATCCCCTACCATCTCACGCGCTTCTTTCCCTGCCACCGCTTGGCGGATCGCCCCGCCACCCCACCCGCAACCGTGCACAAACTCGCCGACGTGGCGAGCCACCACCTGAAGCACGTCTACGTGGGGAATTGCTAGGAGGGATGCTTCGCGAATGGGGCGACTCGCCAGCGCCGGCCATCGCCGGGCGGCCACGATCGAGGAAAGCGAATCTAGACAATCGACGTATCAAAGTTGCCCATTATGTTCTTGATAGACAACGCACCCAAGGTGAGGTCGCGATCGAGGGAACCGTCCGAGAGCGCCATGAGGTCGAGCCCCCACAGTCGCCAGCCGCCCGCAAGGCATTGACGCTCTCGCCGTCGCCGCCCGGCGCAAGACCACGCTCTGCCACCTGCAACCCCTCTCGTCGCGGCCAACACACCAGAGCGCTTAATCACATTGAGCAGCGGCACCTCGATAGAGTTACAGGCCACGAACTCGCTCCTCACACTCTAGTCCAAATCGACATACTTTCGCACAGTTCGCTGAGGTGTTCGATGATGAGCACGAAGACGCCCTCGTTGACGCCGCGGCATCCGCGAGGTGCTCGGTAAAACTGAACTTGCTGATATACCGCTTTTTCGATTCTCTCCCGATCGCCAACAACGCCATTTCTGCCCGGGGAAGAGCCCATTTAAGCGCGAGACGCCACGAACCCGCCGAGAGGCCGGGATTGACCGCGCGGGGGGGAGGTCCGCTAATAGTTCCTAGAGACCGCTTGCCCCAGACCAGCTCTGGATCCAGCGTCAGTAACACCCTAAAGATCCCCACCGGGTACATACGCACCAAACTGAAATTGGCCTGATAGAAGAGCCGTTAATGTTGTCGGAGAGGTATAGGAGGATTTGAGAGCTAAGGTCGTGTCGTCCGGGAGCGAGTCGATCCAGCTCCTCAAAAAAAGGGACGTGAAGGGTCTGCAATCGCAGCGTCCCGGACCTTTTTAAAAGACCTCATTTTGGTGTAAATATCTCATTTGAGACGTTTAAGTGCTCATAAATGCATTGATGAGCTCGTAAAATGGTATTTATTTCACCTTTCCCCAGACAGAGCACGCCTATTGCTCCGCGAGCTGCCCCTCTTGCACTCTGCCGACTCATGGGCTATCATGGCGGAGACAGAAAGGGGCGACGATGCTGGCCATCATGATTTCAAAAAATGCCTGGAACGAAATGTGGGCGCTCTTAAACGCCCAGCCGTCTCTTACGGTAACCGAAGACGCGATCCTCGAACAGATTCGTAGCGTTTCATCGATCGGCACTGCGAGAAAGTGCATCAGTCTTCTTCGGACCTTCGGACTCATTAGTACTACAAGTGGCAAATTAACCCATCTTGGAAAACGTTGGGCAAGCGAGGAGACTTATCCGTCCGTCTGCAAGGAATTGATTCGCAAACAGTATCCCGCCGGTGCCGAACCAGTTCTGGGTCGCAGCGATCTAACCAGAACCGAAAAGGCGCAATGGCTAATGGATCACACCGGGATGCAGCAGGCGGGCGCCGAAAAGAACGTGACGTTTTTCTCGGTCCTGAGCGAAGGGGCGGCAGGAACACTGCCCAACTTGGGTGGCATAGATGCTGCGGAGCCCAACGTTCGCGACGATCCGGAAGATGAGTGCAGAGATCCTCGCTCCGTAACAGTCACGATTAGCTCCCAAATCCCACCTGAAGAAATGGCATCGATCTTAACTGTGCTCTCTTCGAGTATCACAAAAAGCAATCTGACCATATCGTTTACTGCATAAAAATTCCATTTTGCCAATGAGTAGGAGGGTCGATAAACACAGGAGAAGAAGAAGGGATGGCAAACTCGCACTTTGCCATCCCGTAAAACAACGGCAGCGATGCACTACCAATTTTTAATTATAATGCGTTTTCACAAACGCGACAATCATCGCTGCCCTTCTACTTGTGCCAGCAGGCACAGAAGGGAGGCACAATGCCGCTTTACGCCATCAACACCCAAGCAGGTGAACACGGAGAACATGAGATACACAAATCCTCCTGTTTCCGACGGCCAGCAATCGAGCATCAACTTGATCTAGGCTGGCATTACTCCGACCAGGAAGCTTTGACTGCAGCTCGAGCCATCTACGCAAAGCCCGACGGCTGCTACTACTGCTGCCCAGACATTCACCAGATCTAGCTTCCGCTTATACTACTCATTCGGCACTCGCGCCCCTCGGTTTCTCCTGGCTGAGGGGCGTTACGTTTTCGCTTTAATATACTCCAAAATTCCGAGTCTCCGACGTCCAGAGCAACAGGATCCACCGCTACTACCATCTTGCAATACACTCCTGCCCCCAGGCAAGACAAAATAGAAGTTGCCGCTGAACGCCTCTCGATCGCACGCTCCAAATAAAGCGCCTCTCATGGACAGAGATACGCTCCGAAGGTTTTGCAGCCTCATCACTAGATCGCCCCACGAGGTTATCTATGTGTCCAACGCTATTGCCGTAATAAAGGCCCTGTCGGCCCGGGAAAGTTCCGTATAAGCAACATCAAAAATGCGATTTCCAACTCGCGTTGAGCCCCTCCGAACGCGAGAACGAACGTCGTCGATATCGAGAAGGACGCCATCAGGACAAACTCGCCAAGCTCTACAGCATAGAAACTAAAGGGACGAGGAGAAACCTCGGTTAAGCGAACGACTTCTACTAAGCCTCAGCGTTGACAAGACAGCCGTCTTCTTCCACTGCCGGGCGAAACGTCTCTTCAATCCTACAAGGAGCCGATAGATTCAAATCGGACTGTTGAACGCGCTGCAATGCGCTCCTCGCACCCAAAAGAAAGCTGATGTGAAAGGGCAGTCCAACCGCAACAGAGGCATCTTTACGATTCTCGCGCACGAAATGATGGCAAACTGAAATCAGATGGCCCGTCTCGCCCATGCATACGTCCACCTCGTCAGCGGTTATCAACTGCACGATACTCTTCTCATCCAATACATCGATTAAACTATTTGTGCGTGCGCTCCATTTGTATTGCCCTCACTGCACGCACCCTACGTTGGCACCGCCAATGCACGCATCGCTCACATTCTAGAGACGCTTTTCGGATTTGACCTCAATTACATGAGCTGATCCATCCTTCCGTATGCTGAACGATATCTTCGAATATGGCTGAGGTCGCTAAGACATTTACCGTAACCCGGCCAAGACAGGATGCCTCCCACACCTTCGTGAACTGACAAGCAGTGCACGAAGGTTTGCCCACCCTCCCCCGAAAATGCTCGCAACATCTGAGAGCACACGCTCCCAACCAACAAAATATACAGAACCTTGCCGAACTCTGGAGTAAACGGACTGAATATTTTCGCCACATTTTAGGTGTTCCATCTGCCATATGAGTTTCCTAGGACACGCCTACTGCAGCAAGGAAATAGTGGTTCCTCAATTTCATGTTCGTTTGAGCGCCTGCGGCCTCCTCTTGCGTTCCCAATCCCTCTGTTGCTACACTTCCTTTCCGTCAGCAAAAGCGCTGGCGCATTTTATCCAGAGTCGGGGTAGAGAGTTGGCTCGATGATCCCGGCACCAACCGGCCGTGCGGCACGGTGGTCCCGCCAACATCGATGAAAGGAGTCCTGCTATGGACAATGTCTCTGTGCGCGATGCACGCGAATTCCTCAACCTTAACGTCGAGCGGCCGAGGATGCACCTCCTCGATGAGCCCACGGGCTACATTTCGGCCATGGGAAAGGCCAATTTGGGCCACCAGATGCACTATAGCGTGAAACGTTTGGAAGCCGAGCTAGCCGATAGCGGCGAGCCGCGAGTGCTTCAACTGGTCTGCGTGGGCGACGAGCGCGAACCCCAGTCGTGGACGCTCTATGCCGACGGCCTCAAGTGCGCCCACGGCACCGGCGAATTTGCCCGCGCATGCTTCTGCGAAGCGGCCGAAGCATTCATGGACGTATGCCGGGATGCGGTGCATGCCGCCGCTCTTCCCTCCCGCAGCGCACACGGCTACGAGCTGTTGCGCGCCGCCCGTAGAATAGCGGCGGTGGAGGCAAATCTGGCACAAGAGTCAGGTCAGTAGCGTAGCAGAGCCACGTTGCGCGGCAGGCAAACCGAAGAGGTGATGCCTATAACCGTGCTTCGGCATCGCGGGTGTCCTCGTAAGGAGGGCACCCGAAGCTTTCGATCTGCAGCGGAATGGGTGGAAGCCAGATCTTCCGGCAAGACGCCAACGCTCAAAACCGCACGGCACTGCCGACAACGAACTACCCGACAACCCCAACGCGAAACCGCAACGTTCCAAAGTATCCTTGCGGGAAGAACCGCAGATCCGGAAAACAAGCGAGCCTACAGCTCGACCGAGAAGACCTCCGTCTGGTTAACCGGGTCCAGCTCAAGCTGCAGCGCGGCGATCTCGTCTGATTATTGTGCGCAATCCGGTGTGCGATTCCGCAGCTCATCCGTGCGCCACGCCATCGCTCATCGGTGCGCGCCAATGCGAATGCCCGCAACGTCCCCTTCTCCTACGATATGGCTGGGGGCGCAAAAGCGCTCCCAGCCATATCTACGTTAGGAGGAGAATGGTCAAGTACAGTGAGATACTGAGGCCGACGCACTTCAGGATCAGCCAAGGGAACATAGCGTTCTCCTGCGGATGCGCCAGATCAACCGTCCAACTCATCCAGAAGCTGGGCGCGGAGAGGAGTCTCGCGTGACTGTTGTCGGACGAGATGGACAACGCGGCGATCAGGAAGGTTCTCTACCCGCCGAAGGCCGTCGCCGACGCTGCAAAGCCATACGGCACGACGGCACCGCCTATGCGGAGATACCGGCGCAGCTGATGTACGCGGCGACGCCTACTACCTGATAACCCGGAACAACAAGCAGGCCGAGTTCGGCATCGCCAAGCACGATCACATGTTCGCAGGCGAGCCCGTTGCCACAATTCTGCACGTCAAGGATTGCGCCACAAGCGCAGTGGCGGGCCGCCTCAGCGCGGGCGACGCGAGCGTCGCCAACGCCAACGGTACCGCCAGCGTGTACGCGACGGTGATGGAGAACCCAACGTCCTACGGCTGGCTCACCCAGTTCGGTTCCGACATGGCCATCGAGAAGTCGGCGTCCTTGCAGGAATCGCATCTGGAATACCTGCGCGATATCGAGGCCGCCTATGGGTAAGGAAAACAATAAGTCCCCCGCGCTCGAAAAAGAAGCTTGCTGGCTAGGGCTACGCATCCAGCATTCCTTTTGGTGACGCAGCATTAAACGCACACGTTTGAAATTTGGCGGTCAATCTAATCGAATGGGAGTTCTGCTGTGCACCCATGATGCGCAAACCGTTTACCATAGAACCTGGCGGGGCTTAACTGCTAGCTAACATCGAAAGGGTTGCCTGATGGTAGAATACTGTGTATTGCAGCCCACAATGCATAAGGAGTATGTCATCATGGGCTACACTGAATTGGTAGGCAGGGGCATCAGCGCCACCGACCTGCGCAAGCACTTGACAGGCGGCGACACCGTCGCCGTAACCGCCCGCATTCCCGCCAACCTGCGTGACTCCGCAAAGGAGGAGATCGTCCTTCGTGGCACTACCATCAGCGCATTGCTGCGTGAGTGCCTTATAGACGAGACAGTTAGACAAGATAGGCAGTTGATCGCGTATGCGCATTTACGTGGCTGAGGCATGTGCTGCGCGCGGCAGTATTGGAGACAAGGATCTTAGCCCTGATCAACGCTACTCAGTTATGAGAGCGTTACGACGTGTCGCTATGATAACCAAGGACGCTAACGCCGTTTTCTTGACAAGCAGGAGAGTTGCCAGGCGTCACCCCAAAGAGACGTTTGCAATCGCCAAGCAAATGAGAGAGGACTAGAAGTGATCTGCAATTTCAAGCCAGTGCTCCAGAAGTTGCAAAAGCACTCTGCGGAATCCGTAGAGAGCGCGCACTCTTCGACGGATTATTCTGAGTATTTACATGTGGATCGGCCGATCCAAAATGACGTACTAGATCTCCTGGCACGAGAGCAGATACTGCCCAGAAAATCGCTTGTCTTGTTGTGTGGTAGCGCTGGGGATGGAAAATCACACATGCTTTCGCATTTCTCCGCACAGCATAAAGAGCTCATGGACGGCTTCGATAAGATAATTAATGACGCCACCGAAAGCGATGCTCCTTCAAGGACCGCCTGCCAAACATTGGCGACTGAGCTAGAACCTTTCGATGACTTTCACCTCGATAATGGTCAGAATGATAAATTCATTGTTGCCATAAATGAGGGAATGCTTAGCCAATTCTTATCTTCGAAAGAGGGCTCCTCATTCTCAACTTTGGCCGCCTACGTCGAAGAGACCGGCATTTTGAAAACTGCTTTATCCAATCGAGGGTATGAGCATGAAAGCATCTTTCACGCTGTGAGTTTTTCAGATTATCGTCCATTTACACTTATAAACGGAGAGTCTCGGACGCAGTTCTTGGACGAGCTCTTTTCCAAAGTTTTCTCAATGGACGATAGCAATCCTTTTTTTGCGGCGCGCAGGAAGTATTGCGAAGGCTGCTCCTCAAAAAAGCTATGCCCCGTATGTCACAACTATGATTTTCTTTCATTGCCAGAGATCCAGAGGACCGTTGCCGATGCCATAGTCGAGGTCTCATTGGCAGAGCATTATATTGTCACAACCCGTTCTACGCTAAACTTCCTCTACGATCTTATTGTTTCGCCGAATTTTGACCGAGGATCAATCAATTTGTCGGTCAATAAGAACATAGCCCTCGCCCGGTATATCCCTCAGACGACTCCGTATTTGATGTATGAGCGCAAGTGGGGCGATTCGCTCGGCAGCCGAATTTCGAGGCTAGACGTTATGCGCATGGAATCCGAAGGCATTGATGAACTTGCCATACTGTTGAGGACTTCGTCGGAAACCGTTTCCAAGCTTTTAAACGTCGTGAACGATACACCTTATTACGAGTGCCTTTGCGACTTGATCAAACCAGATGCTCTTTACAATACTGGCGGAGAAGGTGACTTAAAACGGGTTTTACTCAGATTTTTCGTGCGATGTGCTCATTTATCGTGTCGTTTAGAAGAGATCTGTCCGGACTTAGTGCCGTCACCTTATTTAAAGGATTACGTCTCTCTTCTATACAGCTACAACACAGATGAATCCTCTTCCATGAAGCCGCTGCATAAATATTTGCGTAAAGCAATCGAGAATTGGAATGGCGACTATCCGTCTGGCTACTCGCGCGTTGCATCTTACGGCAACGTTCAAATTCTACAGGAGCTCGATACAGGTTTCAGAAAACCGGACGCCGTCGGCTTTGAAAAGGGATCGGAATTAACAAAATTCTCTCCCAACCTGATTGCCCATGCTTATCTAAGAAACACGGGTAGCGATGCTGTAACTTTCGTTGTCAATTATAGTTTGTATTGCTTGCTTCGCAGAATGAACGAAGGATATCAACCAACCATCCTTGAAAAGAATCTGTTTACTGATTTTGCAACAAGCTACGAACGGCTTGTCGGACTCGGGGCAAAATCGCGCGAAGTCTTTATTGCTCAGCGCGATCTGGGAAAAAGACCCCGATACAAGATTTTTTACGACGAGGATTTCGAAGAGTATGGAATGGAGGTTGTTGACTGATGATTTGGTGCGGTGACCCTGAAGTTCTTAGGGTTCATGGTGCGCGTGGCAAAACCTTCTCTCATCCTCAAGGCAACGCTATCGCACTGTTTCCCTTTACGACGCATATTCTTCAGAATCCGGATGTCCCTGTTGGGTATTTTTTTCAAGTAGCATGCGGAAAAACCCTCGACAGCGCTGTTTCCGATGGCGAATTAATTGACGCAATTGTAAGCCGGCTCGCAGACCTTGATTCGCGACACAAGGACGCAATAACTGATGTTATTCGAGAGGTCGTGGCTTCCGCCCGTGGCTCGGAAAGCGCGAGCCTGAGATTATCGCTGGGGACCCAAGCGGACAAAGACGAAAAAAAGATAGCTCAGTATATCGCAAGCATACCGTGCGATAGAAAGAGTCTCCTTCTTATTTCATCCAACGCATTGAACGAAATAGAGAGAGATTCGAATCTCGTCGAGCGCATGGTTTACGAAGTCGTTGGTCTTGACGATCTTGACGAGGAAGACAAGACATACTTCTTGCCGAATCGGGCATTGTCTGGGCTCTTTCTGGAGGATCTTGAGCTTGTCCTGTCCGAGCCAAAGCTCGCGAGGACATATCTTGAAGACCTGCTTGATTTCTACTTCTATATGTCGATACTCCAGTCGTGCATGACACTCAATGATTTCTGCAACGGCAAACGTTACGGCATTTCCAGACTATACTTTGCGCTTGACTGGGAGAAAACGGGCTGGAAACGAGATTGCTACAACAAAGGACTCGTTTTGGCCAATTCCGCTCTCGATGACATGTTTATTCACGCGGTTGTCCTTGAGTTGATCAATATGGGAAACGAAGGTGAGTCCGTTGACTACATTGACCTGCACGAGGCTGCAACAACCCCAGAAGACGAAGCCTTTGTGGCATCCTCCCTTCGGGATTTGACCAATGCATACAGGTCGTGTTTGAACGCGCAGGATTTTGGTTACGTTGCAGATCTCGAGATAACGGATACCCCTTTTTCGGTTGCGAAAGAGGTCGAATACCTTTTTAAAAATGTTCGGACCGTCATTTACCAGACACGCGACGAACCCAGATCAAAATATGTAAAATCGTTTAGGGATTTTGCTCGCAGGGACATACAGCTCGAAAAGAATCGGAGGAAGTCGGGCTACATGCTTAACTTGACCGAGGATATGCTCATGTTCCTAACAGTTTCGGTAATAGGCGCAAAAGAATCGATGAGCCTTGTCGATCTGTTTGCGGGGTTCGAAAAACGGGGCGTGTTTCTCGACGAATCGTCAAAAGATGAGATCATTCGTTTTTACGAACGTCGAAGCATGATTGACAGGAAGAGCGATAGCGGGGAGACGCAGTATGTCAAGCGAGTTCTATAACAAAGGCATTGCGAAAAAAATAATCAGATACCTCGACCAGGCCAACCTGTCCGGTGGCATGCGCTACCTAATGAGGCTAGACAACGCGGACATGGTTGAAGGCATCAATTCAGCCCTCTGCTCCGTGTTGGACGAACATGGCCGTAGACAAGATTATGTGCTTCGGTCAGATGAGGGTTTTGAGATATATCGGACACTCAAGGCTGACTTCAATGGGCACACCGTGGTCTTCGCTGCGCAAATAGATGAACAGATGAAGGTTGATTTCCTTGCCACTCTAAGGAACAGGGCGAGTGATGAGGGCTTTGTAATTGTATGTATGTCTAGCCACAAACTGGACACCGTGGACTCCGCAATGCAAGACCTCTCAGAGCCCGGAATGCCCTTTCACGAAGATACCCTTCGTTCTGATATCCAAAGTTTTGTTGACAGTGATGCTCTGTGTGTTGGCGATAGGACGTTGTTGGATTTTGCTCTTGCTAGGCACGCCAATGATCGCTACAGCGAGAAAAGTTCAGTCAGCGGATACGAAACGTTTCTCAGTATAGAAGAACGCGGCGTGGTAAGGCCTGAAGATTATATTTCATTAGGCCTCTTGCCCGATGTCGATGGAATTCGTTGAATTTTAAGTTCATCCGTACACCACCTTCTTTTCTCAAGACTCAGCTGGACACGTTCGGCTGAGTTCG
>NZ_JAYMFF010000013.1:0-25577 GCF_035989245.1 Adlercreutzia wanghongyangiae
CCGGTCATCAGGCCGCTGCAGCCGAAGGACCCCTCCGACCCGTCCGGGCCGAAGGAGCCCGGCGACCCGCTGGCCCCGACGGGCGGCGTGGCGACGCGCCCCGACGGCACCCAGTCCGTCGAGGTCGCCTGCGAGGTGACCGAGGCCGTGTCGCACGGCACCATGGACGGCTCGGGCGCCGAGGCCCTGCTGCGCCGCCACTTCCTGCCCACGGACGTGGACGGAGGCAGCGGCGTCACGGTGACCGTGCAGTCCATGGCCAACGCCGCCGGCAGCCGTCTGTCGGCCATCGACACCTCGCGGGCCGCCGACTACCTGATCACCTACCTGGTGCGGGACAAAGCCGGCAACAGCACCACCGTGCGGCTGACCTACCACCTGGTCGCCTCGCACGTGCCGGGCGTCGTCGTGACCCCGGACCCCGGCACCGACCTGGTGCCGCGCCCCGGCGACGACCCGCTGAACCCGAAGCCGCGGCCCATCGACCCGCCGTACCCGCCCACCGTGGCGCCCGACGGCACCCAGCACGCCGACGTCGAGGACGCCATGCGCGTGCCCGTGCAGGACGGCAAGAGCCTCAGCCTGGCCGACGCCCGCAGCCTCATGCTGCGCCGCTACTCCTTCACGCCCGAAGGAGGCGGCGCCATGTCCGAGTTGGAGCTGCATCTGGACGACGCGCAGGGCCGCGCGGTGGATGCCATCGACCTCTCCCGCCCCGGCTCGTGGCGCATCACCTGGAAGGTGGCCGACCAGAACGGCAACACCATCACGGTGCATCTGCGCTATTTGGTGGCGGCCGACTCCCCCGCCGTCAGCGTGAAGCCCGGCGATGGAACGGGCGGCTCCACCGGTGGCACGCCCACGCCTCTTCCACCCGCATCCAGCACCATTGACCCGGAAACTGGCCTCACCCACGCAGTGGTGACCGACCACGTGGTGGTGGGCACCCACAACGAACCCGCAACACCCGCCGTGATGGAAGCGTTCTTCGCCGAGCGCTATCAGCTGGCCAGCGCCCTGGCCGACGGCAAGCTGACCGCGGGCCCCATGCGCCTGTTCGACGTGGCGGGCAACAGCGTGAGTTCCATCGACCGCAGCCAACCCGGCACGTGGCTGGCCGAGCAGCTCATCACCGATTCCGCTGGCAACACCACGCTTATCCGCCTTACCTACGAGGTGCAGCGCGGCGGCGCCGACGGATCGGTGTCCAGCAGCGGCGACGGTGGCAGCGCCGATGGCAACGGCGCGGGTTCGAGCGCTAACACGGGCGACGGCGACAAGGTGAAGCCCTCCGACTGGGCCAGCCGCCTTACCCAGCTTCCGCAAACGGGAGGCCCCTTCGGCAGCTGCCCCTTGCACATGCTGTTCGTGCTGCTGATGCTTTTGACCAGCGCCTACGCCATGATGCGCCTGCGCCAGGAAAAGGACGACCGCGAGAGGAGCCGCTATGAAACCGCGCGATAGCCGGCGCGAAGACGCCCGCCGCCCGCAACAAGGCGGCCTGAAGCCCCTCGACTATCTGGTGTTCGGAGTGGTCGTGCTCACGGCGCTAGCCCTGGTAGCCCTGCGCATCTGCCCCGTCGACTGGCTGTGGGCCACCGCCACCATCCTGGTGGTAGCCCTGTGGGCCTGGACCATCCACCGCAAATCAGCCCGCAGCAAAACCAACCGCCAACAGGAAGCCCGCTATAAAAGAAATCAACGGGTATAAAAGAAATCAACGGGTATAAAAGAAATCAACGGGTATAAAAGAAATCAACGGGCAGCGTTCACCAGTGACGCTGCCCGTTGATTTTATCTCTGAGAAAACAACCCGTAGAGCGAACCCGCAATGGAAGAGGCGGGGAGGTTCAGGGGCGTTTCTTTGCCCAATCTCGTTCCCGCGCCGATGTCCGTGCCTGCAGACGCTCATCCTTGCGATTGTTCAAATGCTGCCTGGTGAGCAGCCAGGTCCAGAACGCTACGACGCCTACGGTCACGGCAGCCCACAGCCAATCGTAAGGGCACAAGTGCAGGGCACCCAACACAATAGCTACCAGAATCACCAGGCTGAACAGCAGCCAATCAACAGGTTTCACGACAGGCCTCCTTCCGGGTGTCGCGCTGGTTCTGGCGCAGGCGCATCATGGCGTAGGCGCTCGTCAGCAGCATCAGCAGCACGAACATCATATGCAGCGGGCATGCGCCGAAAGGACCTCCCGTTTGCGGAAGCTGGGTAAGCCGGCTGGCCCACCCCGAGGGGCGCAGTTTACCCGAGCCGTCCCCCGCCGTGGCATCGCTGCCGCCGTTGCCGTTGCCATCGCCCGACCCCACACCGCCATCGCCGATAGTGCTTTCCTGCACCTCGTAGGTGAGGCGAATGGTAGTGGTATTGCCGGCCGAATCGGTGAACACCTGCTCGGCCAGCCACGTGCCGGGCTTGCTGCGGTCGATGACCACCACGGCGTTGCCCGCCGCGTCGAATAGCCGCATGGGGCCGGCGGTCAGCTTGCCGTCGGCCAGGGCGCTGGCCAGCTTGTAGCGCTCGGCGAACAGCTGGGCCATGGTGTCGGCTGTGGCCGGCTGGCTGTAGGTGCCCGTCACCATGCGGTCTTCCACCACGGCGTGGGAAAGACCCGTGTTCTCATCGACCACGATGGTGGTGGGTTCGAGCGGCTTGGCGCCGTCGGGACCCAAGGGGCCGCTAGGGTTGCCGGGATTCGTTGGATCGAGCGGCGTTACCGAAGGCGGATCGGACACCACCAAATAGCGCAGGCGGATGGTGACGGTGTTGCCGTTCTGGTCGGCCACCCTCCAGGTGATGAGCCAGGAGCCCGGGCGGGAGAGGTCGATGGCGTCCACCGCGCGGCCCTGGGCGTCGGCCAGGGCCAGCGACAGCTCGGTCATGGCGCCGCCGCCCTCGGGCGTGAAGGAGTAGCGGCGCAGCATGAGGCTGCGGGCGTCTGCCAGGCCGAGGGTCTTGCCCTGCTGCACGGGCACGCGCATGGCGTCATCGATGACGGCGTGCTGGGTGCCGTCGGGCGCCACGGTGGGCGGGTACGGCGGGTCGATGGGCCGCGGCTTCGGGTTCAGCGGGTCGTCGCCGGGGCGCGGCACCAGGTCGGTGCCCGGGTCGGGCGCGACGATGACGCCCGGCACGTGGGACGACACCAGGTGGTAGGTGAGCCGCACGGTGGTGCTGTTGCCGGCCGCGTCGCGCACCAGGTAGGTGATCAGGTAGTCGGCGGCCCGCGAGGTGTCGATGGCGGAGATACCCCCCCCCGAGGCGTTCTTCATCGACTGCACGGTGACGGTCACCCCGCTGCCGCCGTCCGCGTTGGTGGGCAGGAAGTGGCGCCGCAGCAGGGCCTCGGCGCTCGAGCCGTCCATGGTGCCGTGCGACACGGTCTCGGTCACCTCGCACTCCACCTCGGTCGACTGCGTGCCGTCGGGACCCTCCGCTACCGGACCCGAGGGCTCAATCGGCTCTCCGGGCTCCTTCGGGCCGGACGGGTCGGCGGGGTCCTTCGGCTCCAGCGGCCTGATAACCGGGCAGCTGTCCCGCGTGAGCCGGTAGTGCAGCAGGACGGTGGTGGTGTTGCCCTGCGAGTCGGCGATCACGCGCCTGACGGTGCACGCGCCGGGCGCCTTGGTGTCGAAGGAGGCGATGGGGCTGCCCGAGGCGTCCAGCAGCTCGTCGACCTGCGTGGTGGGGGCCGCCGTCGACGAGGAGGCGTAGCGGTAGTCCATCATGGCGCTCGCCTCGGCCTTCTCCAGCAGGCCCCCGAAGGGAGGCGCAGCCGGATCGATCATCTCGGTCACCGTCTCCTCGATCACGGCGTGCCTCAGCCCCTCGCCGTCCTCGGTGACGGTCGGGGGCGGCACGGGGTCGCTGCCGGGGTCGTAGGGCGGGCCGGCCGGCTCGGGGCCGTCCGGGTCGCCCGGGTCGGGCCGCTCCACGGCGGGCGGGTCGGTGTCGCCCACTTTCAGCATGGCGTCGGCCGGCGTGAGGTTTCCGGCGGCGTCCTCCACCCGGTAGTAGCCGTTGGGCAGCTTGCCCACGGCCTGGGTGGCCTCGCCCCTGCGGTCGCCCTCGGCGCCGTCGAGGGGGAACTCGCGGGGCCACTCGCCGGCCGACGCCCGCGCCGCCGAGGCCGAGCCGGCCTTGTCGGTGCGGTGCAGCCGCCAGACGCCCGACGTCGCCCTCGAGGCGTCGGCGGGGACGTCGGTGAGCGTGTAGCCCAGCGCCCCGCCGTCCTCGATGCGCGGCGCCGAGGTGTCGATCTTCACCTTGCCCGCCTTCTGCACCGACACGGCGCCCGTGGCGGTGTTCCTCGCCTGGGCGTTCAGGTCGATGCCGGCGGTGTCGGGCGTGCGCGTCCACGCCGGGTCGGCCCCCGTGAGCGACTTCGCCGCCCCCTCCGACGGCGCCAGGTCCATCACGTCGTAGTCGCCCGGGTAGAAGGTGACGGTGACCGGCGACGTGTTCCACCCGTTCTCGTTCGCCAGGGGCAGCCGCGTGTAGTGCCAGTCCCTGCCGGGGACGCCCGACCCGGTGCCGTCGCCGGGCGTGAGCGGGTGCTCGTCCACCAGCTCCACGGTGGCGTACTGGCTGCCCTGGAACGAGTCCTCGACCAGCTGCTGCGACAGCGTGACCGCGCCGCCCTCGACTCCGGAGATCTCCGCCCACCACGACACGGTGACCGGCGTGTTGCCCACCAGGGTGACGGGCACGCCGTTCTTCCCCGACACGGTGTCGTCGCTCGCCGAGGTGGCCACGTTCGAAAAGTCCCCGCCGCCCTGCTTCACCTGCACGGGGTGGCTGCCGTCCACGAAGGGGGTCAGCCCCTTGGTGGGGTGCTCGGCGGTGTTAGCCAGCTTCACGTGCATGGGGTACTGCTCGCTGCCGGCCTTGGAGCTGGCGTTGCGCACAGTACACCGCACCTGCACCTTCTCGCCCTTCTGCACGGTGTCATCTTTGCCGATGACGGTGCTCTCATCGGCACGATAGAGAGTAACATCGTAGATCTCGGGCGAGAGATTGGGAAGCGACATGGATTTAAACGTTACGGTGACATCCAGCCCTAATGGAGCTCTTGGATTTGAGAGGTCTGCATCAGTGTTGTTCCAGTTGATGCCGCCGTATATCGCCAGATATGCCTCGTTGGTCACTAGCCAATCTGATGTCACTCTTGGAAGCGACAGTGTGGCGTTGTTGTAAGTAACCTTCATCGTACTGCTTGCATAATCATAAGCAATCACAAATGGCGCGCTGCGCCCCGAGAAGTACGGGTAAGCCGCATCACCTATCGGATTTTGGGCGATGCTATTGTCCACGCGGTAGTTTCGCAAATTCTGCGTTATCCTCCCATCGTTTTCTTTTTGGTTTAGGGCGTAGGAGAAGTATCCGTAAAGAGATTCAGCCGATTTAGTCGTCGACAGGCCGGCCGCAAGATAAGTAGACTGCAGTCTTTTATCTGAAGCTAAATCAAAATTCGGGATAACTGCCGCCGCTTCCACTATCCAGCTATTGCGCAAAGAAACAGGTTGCATACTTACGAAGCCGGCGCTGCTCATCCACCGATTATCCCGGTATGCGAAATTAGGGGGCTCGTTGGGAGCGGTAGGCGCCGTCGACGCTACGAGAAGAGTGTTCTCATCGAGAAAGTCTGCCGGCTCGCCTCCGCGATTTCCTGGTAGGAAGAAATCCGAGTATTTCGTCGTGCCCTCCAGCGCTTCTGCTTGCTGTACCTGCGGAGTGGGGACAAACGGCAAGCAAGTCGCGGCCAGCAAAACCGCCAGGGATATTCTTAAAACACGTCCGAAAAGAGAACGAGGAGCGGCACGCCTCCCGCTGCGACGGCGATTTCCACAACTGGACGCAACAGTCGTTGACGCGACGTCAGGCGTCGCGAGACAAGGGTTCCGATCCTCTCTCATAATGTCCCCTTTGCACGAAAAGGGCGCTCGATAGACAGAACGCCCTCCTTATGTAATCTTCCTTGAAGACATCCTCCCTCCTGCGGCTGCGCACAAAAATTGACTGATCGACTTCGCTTTCTTCACATCTTCGACATAATGCCTTGTCATTTGATGGAATGCAACGGTCGTCTGCGTCGTTTTCCCCCGTACATCCGAGAGCTTTACACACGCAGCCGTTGTGTATACTGCACGGAAATTATCCCCGGCAACGGCATGTAACGGAAGGCGGCGACGTGTCCCACGGCGACATCCACGAAGAGTTGGCGCAGCTGGTTCGCCTGGCGCAGCAGGGCGATGCGGAGGCGTTCGCCGAGTTGTACCGTCGCACGGCGCAAGCGCAGTACTTCACCCTGTTGGGGCGCGTGGGTGAGGAGGCCGCAACCGACCTGCTGCAAGAGGTGTACGAGATTGCCTGGAAGAAGATCGGCGACATCCGGCCGCGAGCATTCGTGGCCTACCTGAACACCACATCCCGCAACTTGGCGCTGCGCTATTACCGCGCCGCGAAGAACACGCCGAAACCGGCGACCTCGGAAGGCGAACTGGAGGCGCAGGTGGAGGCGGCCGGCGCGCACGAGGGGCATGGCGACACAGCCAGCCCCGAAGAGGCCCTGGCCGCCGCCGATCGCAGCGAGCGGTTGGCCCGTGCGCTGCAAGAAGACCTGAGCGACCGCGAGCGCGACATGGTGCTGATGCGGTTCTATCAGGACATGAAGGTACAAGACATTGCCGATGAACTGGGCATTTCCCGCAACACGGTGCGCAACACGCTGAACCAGGCCCTGGCCACGCTGCGGCGCAAGTTGGGCATGCTGCCCGTGGGCGTGCCGCTGCCGGCGCTGCTTGCCGAGGCCGTGGAACACCGCATGGCGCCGGGCACCCCGCCTCGTTCGCGTCGGGGCGCATCGTGGCTTGATTGGGGAACGCGCGCAGTGGCAGCGGTGACCGCCGTGGCGGCTGTCGGGATGCTGGGAGCGGCCATGCAGTTGGCTGCGGTACAGCCATTGGCGGACGATCCGGTGCCTTTGGCCGACTCAGCTTCAGAAATTTTCGAGGCCCCCGATGCCGTGGGGCCGTCGTTGGCGTCATCGCGCGTCGCCGACGGACTGACGATGCTTACGGTGCGCGACGAATCGGGCGTGGCGGACGTGTGGTGCGTGGGCGAAGGCGGCGCTGTGACGCACGCCGTGGCCATCGACCGCGAGAGCCCCAGCGCCGCCGAGAGCACCTGGTGGTTCTCTCTGGAAAGCGGCACCTACACCGTGCACATGACGGACGCCGAGGGCAACGAGACCACCTCCCCCATCACCTGCGACATCAAACCCATCCAGCCAGCCCCAGCGGAGCGATAGGGAAATCCTTCGCCTCCCCGACTTCGGCGCGCTCCTTGAGAGATGCGGGTAGACGGGCGGCCTAAAGGCCGCCCCTACAAGAGGGGCAGGCTCGAAGGCCGTCCCTAAGAGGGCGAACGATCCAAACGCCCTCGGCTGGCGTCTAATCCCCTATCGGCCCCGCGCCCACTCAACGCTAATGCACCCTTCGGCCCTCTCTCATTTTCTTTGTGATTTACAAATTTCTACAATTTATAGAGATTTTTGTAAACCTTCGCTTCATCTCCTACAATCAGGCCATGGAGAAATTTGCTGACATACTCAAAGCGCGCTTCGGGGAAAACGAACCTATCCTCATTGAGGAGATCATCGCCACATTCCCCGATATCAGCCGCCAGTCCATATACAAGAGAATCAATGCCGCCATGGAGGAAGGATCACTCGCCCGCTACGATCGCGGCATTTACTACCTCCCCATCGAAACCCGCATCGGAAAGTCGATACCGTCGGCTCGGAAGGTTGCGCGAAAACGCTGGCTTGAAGCGGGCGACGACACCATCGGCTACATCTCTGGGTTTAACCTGGCAAATGAAGTTGGTGTCTCAGATCAGGTACCCATCACGTTGGAGGTGACCACAAACAAGGAATCAATGCGCGTTCGCGATGTCAAGCCCTTTGGCGGATGGAGACGAATCACCCTCAGAAAACCGCGGCGACCCATAACAAAACGAAACGTCGACGCACTTCGCTTCCTCGATCTCATCACCCAGGAGAGCATTCAGTTCTACGACGAATGGGAGATGGCAGCTCTTAAGGAACTCGCCCGCAAGGCTGGCCGCACCATGATCTACGACTGTTCGACAAGCTATCCGGCCCGAACCGCCAGAAAACTGGCAGAATGCGAGCGCTACCATGTATTTGCACAATGATGCTGGCCTCTTTCAGCAGATGGCCACGGAATGCGCCCTCGGCCTAGGCACCGCCGAAGCCTATGTCGTAAAGGATTATTTTGCCGTATCCCTGCTCAAGAAGGCGGCTCAGGTAAACCCGCTCCTCGTGTTCAAGGGAGGAACATGTCTCTCTAAGTGTTATAGAGTCATCGATCGTTTTTCAGAAGATGTTGATTTGGGCATACAGAGCGCACATGCTACCGAAGGCATGAGAAAAGGGATGAAGCGGGCCGTCGTCTCCGCCGCCAATGCGCTCGACCTCGTCATAGAAAACCTTGAATCAACGCGAAGTCGACGAGAGTTTAATCGCTTCATCATCCCCATCCCCGCAGCAGACGGAACCGAAAGCACCGATAAACTCATTGCAGAGACGGCGGTTATGACGCCAGCGGATCCGGCTCAACTTCGGCCATTGCAAAGCTATATCGGAGAGTTCTGTGTGCAAAACGGCTACGACGAACTCGTCGAGGAATACGATCTGGGCCCCTTCGAAGTGCTTGCGAATTCCATGGAGCGGACCTTTTGCGATAAGGTGTATGCACTGTGCGACTACTATCTCGCGGGCGAAATACCCCACCGGCAATCACGTCATGTATACGACCTGCGAAAACTCTCGCGCTGCATTAGCCTAGATGAAAACCTCGCCGCCCTCATGCGCACCGTAAGAGCGCAGCGCCTTAGAGGCTATCGCTGCCCTTCTGCCGAGCCGGAGATGGACATTCCCGCGCTTCTCGAACACATTGCCGCCAAAGAGGCCTACCGCCACGACTACGAGCACGTCACAGCCCCGCTTCTCTACGAGACAATGCCCTACGACGAGGCGGCCTCGGTTTTTGGGGATATTGCGGCGTTCCTGCGGAGGCAGGAGGTTTAGGCGGCGGGGAGGTCGGCGGCCATGGCGGCTATTTTGTCGGTGGACTCCTGCACCTTCCCCAAGATGCGCTCGGCATCCTCGCCCTCGGCCGGCGTAGGCTGGTAGTTATTGCGCTTCGAGGAAGACGACACCGAGCAGGCGATGAACTTCACGTCGTTCTCGGTAGCCGGCGCCACCTCGGTGCCCGTAACCGTGAACGTTTCCTGGAAGATAAGGCAATCCTTGTCCTTCGGATTCGAGTTGCCGCCGAAGCAGAAATTGCCCAGGCTGTACACGATGTAGCGGCCGTTGTACACTTCCCAACCCTGCACCACATGGGGATGCGAGCCCACCACCAGGTCGGCTCCGGCATCGATGGCCTGGCGCGCCAGCAGCATATCCGACTCCTGGGGCGTATAGTCCTTCTCGACGCCCCAGTTCGCGTACACCAGCACCAGCTGGGCACCCTCGGCCTTGGCCTTCGCGATGTTGTCGGTCATCTGCTGGGCATAGCTCTCGGGCGCACTGCCCTCTATCGCGCACACGCCGATAAGCGCCACTTTCACGCCCTTCACGTCCCGGTAGGCGATGCGGTCGTCGCCGAAAGACGACACCCCGTTGGCATCCAGCGTCTCAATGGTGTCGTTGTAGCCCTGCTCCTGATAGTCGCGCGCGTGGTCGTTGGCCAGCGACGCCGCCTCCACCCCGGAGCCTCCCAGAATCTTCGCGTAGTCGGGCGTGCCCTTGAAAGCGTAGTCCTTGTCGGCCGAATCCGAGCTGTCCGTTAAGGCGCCCTCCATGTTCACCACGGTAAGATCGTCGGCCCCGAAAAGGTCGGCCACGTTGCGCAGGAAGTAGGAAACGTCCTCACCCTCCTTTTCATAGCGAGCATTGAAGCTGACGTCTGGGTCGGACTTGGCGCTGACGCCCAATGTGCAGTCGCCGGCAAACGAAACCGTGAGCGTGACGGGCTCGGGAGCGGGCTCATCGGCGGCCTGATCGCTGGCGGTATCGGCGGGCGCCTGCGTCTGAGCAGGCTCCTGCTGGCCGGCATCGACCGTCGTGCTTTCCACCGGCGCACCTCCATCCTGGGCAGAGGCACGCCCGAAGGCCAGAAAGCCCACGAGCGCCAGTTCGATGGCAATAACGACAACGACGATGATCTTAACCAGGGGCGGACACTGCGGTTTCGCGTACATAGGGGGCCTTTACTTGAAGAACACGAGGAACAATATAACAATCAGCAGAATAACGATGATGGGCACGGTCACCTTCAGAAACGGCGGAATTCCCGCCAAGGGGCCGCCCGGGGCGCTGTAATCGGCGCGCCCGCTCATCACTCCCGAGAAGCCCACGTTGCCCGAGCTGTGACGCGGGCGCATGGGCAAACCGTGCGCCGGAGCGCCGCCGTCAGGCACCGCGTCGAACCCTTGGCCGGCCCGCGAGCGCCAATTCGTGCGCGCGGTCACCGTGTCCAGCATGGGATCGGGGCGGTCGCGCTCGTCCCGCGAGTAGCCGGAAATCTGGTGGCTCTCGTTGAAGGTGCGCGAATCGATGCTGCCGCGGCCGTCGATGACCTCGCGATTCATGGCGCGACCTCGGCGCGTTTCCGAAAGCGCGTCGCGCGAAGCACGGGCTCGCTCATAGCTTTCCATGGAGGAACGGGTAAGGTCGTAGCTTTCCTGGGAGGAAAGCGGGGGCACCACGCGCGTGCGGCGAGGCGCCGGGGCCGGCGCTGCACCGTGACCGTTGCGGGCAGCGCGCTCGGCCTCGCGCTGGGCGCGGTAGGCCTCCTGCTCGCGCTGCTGGGCGGCAAGGGCCTGCTGGCGCGCAACGCGATCGGCATCGCGCTGCGCGGCGCTGGCCGCCACCGACTGGGAGGCTTGCTGCGAGCGCAGCCGTGCGTTGCGAGCGCGCATCTCGTCTTGGGAAGCGTAGGATTGCAGGATGCTCTCGCGGGAGGGACGCGTGGTGATCTTGCCGCGCGAGCCCTGCGGAGGGCGCGTCGGAGCGCCGTCGGCCTGCGGGTAATCAGGAGCGCCGGGAGCAGGTGCGGCACCGGCGCGGTCGTCTTGGTAGGTTCCCATGGATGATCAACCTTCTTGTTCGTCTGTCCTGCGTTTGAAGCTCGTTTGGAATGGGGCGCGCCGCACCGATCGTCGACGGGGCGCGCGGTTGCGTCCATTGAAATTGTCAAGTTGAACCATTATAGAGGCCGCCGGCCGTTTTGCCACAACCACGGCATCACTCTTCGCGAAAAGCCCGCATACCGCGCTTTTCGATGACCCGGGCCAAAGGGGCGGCATGCACGCTTTCCGCACCGGCCGACCACAGATTCCCCATGCTTGCTGACGCCCGTCAACAGTGCGATTACACCCCCGCGACGAGACGGTGACTTTCTTCCGCGAAAGTTAACCGACTCATACAAGCATCCAACAAAGCCCAGTTCAGAGCCTATTCCTTACCTTTTCACCCTATGATATCTCGTGACGGGAACCGCTTGGGGACGAGCCCCGCGTCACGAAGGGTTCGGCCAACCGGGCACCCCCGCTCGCAGAACCTGCCGAAAGGCCTCGTGAAAGGAAGAAGCATGAAAGCTCCGAAGGTTTTCGCCGCCGCTCTCACCAGCGTGGCCGCCCTCTGCTTGGCGGGAGGCATGGCCTACGCCCTGGAGCCCGCCCTCGATCCCACCATGAAGCCCATTCCCGATGCCGCCGCCGACACCTCCATCACCAAGCAGGTGGTCTCGATTATCGTGTACGAAGACCAGGAGGAGGCCGTCGCCATGGCCACCGAGTTCGGCATGCTGCACGACGAGCTGGCTCTGGAAGCCGTTTCCAGCCGCGCATCCGTGGCCAGCCAGCACAGCGCCGCCCACGACCAAGCATCCCAGGCCGCATCCACGCTGCCGCGGGTGGA
Source organism: Adlercreutzia wanghongyangiae (assembly GCF_035989245.1). Lineage (NCBI taxonomy): Bacteria > Bacillati > Actinomycetota > Coriobacteriia > Eggerthellales > Eggerthellaceae > Adlercreutzia > Adlercreutzia wanghongyangiae. Next base: position 12,015 of record NZ_JAYMFF010000013.1, read on the forward strand.
CGCGACGGCCGACGAGAGCGAAGGCGACGATGCCACGATGGACGCTGAGCACCCCCTGGCCATGCTCAGCGACGAGAGCGCCGTTGACGATGGCGCCATGAAACCCGACACCATCGATGTAAACGGCGATGTGATGCCCTACATCGATTCCTTCGAAACCGCGTCGGCCCCCTCGTCGGGCGCTGGGCTGTGGATGGGCTCCGACAGCACCACCGACGGCAGCTGGGGCTACTTCATCGGGCATAACCCCGGGTCGTTCACCTGCGTGATGACCCTGAAGAACGGCGATCCCGTCACCGTATGCGACGGCGAGGGCGCCTCGCGCACCTACCATGTGGTCGACGAGTTCATCGTGCCCGACGACACTTATTGGGAAGATATCCGCACCCGCGTGACCGAATACGGCGAGTCCATCATCCTGCAGACCTGTTGCGGCGACAACGCCCACTACCGCGTGGTTATCGCCAACTAGCGCCATCTCGCGGGCATCCGGGGGAAGACGCCCGCTTTTGCGCCGCCGGCCGCGCACCGCGTGCCGACGGCGCATCGTGGCGGCTGCGCTCCTGCTACACTACCGGCGGCTCGACATCCGGGCCGCCCCCCTTCCGCACCCCCTTCGACGAAAGGACGGCCATGGCCCGTTACGGCGTAATCGATCTCGGCTCAAATTCCGTGCGCCTCGTCATCTACGAGGTGAAGCGGCACTCCGATGCCGCCAAGCCCTTCCGCACCTTGGCCGACGAGAAGAAGATGGCGGGCTTGGCAGCCTACGTGGTAGACGGTCTGTTCAGCGACGCGGGCATCCAGCGCGCCGCGGATATCCTGCAGGAGCACCTGAAAAGCGCCCGCAACCTGGATTGCGATCGCGTGGACATCTTCGCCACCGCCGTGCTGCGCAACTGCCGCAACTCGGACGAGGCCGTGAAGGCCATCGAGCGGGCCATCGATGCCCGGGTGCGGGTGCTGACGGCGGCCGAGGAGGCGCGCCTGGGTTGGGCCGGTGCGCGCATCGGCCAGGACATGTGGAGTGGCACGCTGATCGACATCGGCGGCGGTTCCACCGAGCTGACGAGCCTCACCGACACAGGGCACCCGCGCACCCATCCGGGCGGCGCCAGCTTGCCCCAGGGCAGCGTGTCGTCCTATGCGCAGTTCGTGTCGCTGGTGCTGCCCACCGCCGAGGAATGCCGCGCCATCGCCGCGGCCCTGAGCACCCACCTGGAGGCCCTGGCCGACGAGCAGGGCTACCGCGCCGAGCGCCTGTACGGCATCGGCGGGTCGGTGCGCGCCATCGCCAAGATGCAGGCGCAGGCCCTGGGCGTGGCGTCCAAGCCGCCCGTAGTGCCGCGCGCCGCCATCGACCGCCTGTTCAACCTGCTGGAAACGGATCCTTCCACCTTCGCCCACAGCGCCGTGAAAGCATGCCCCGACCGCGTGCACACCTTGGTGCCCGGCATGGTCATCGCACGCACGGTCATGGAAACGCTGGGAGCCGACACCATCACCGTGTGCAAGTACGGCATCCGCGAGGGCTACCTGGTGGAGTGCATGCTGTAGCCCCCACGAGCCCCCCCGCAGAGGAGCCCTCCGTAGGGGCGGGCTTCAGCCCGCCCTCCCAAGCGGCACAACTCTCACCGGGGCGGCTGAAGCCGCCCCCTACGAAGATTACAGGCACCTCCGAAAGCGCCCCCCCTGCGGCGCGGATGACCCTACAACTGCGCTTTCGCCAGGCGACGGGCCTTTTCCATTACGGCCCGCTCCAAAGCGCGGATGTCGGGGGGCGTCCAGCTGACCACATCGGCGCCGGCGGCAATGGTGCGCTCGATGGACGCGTCGTCGGGGCCGCCCGTGGCAATGATGGGGAGTTCGGGATAGCGCCCGCGCAGCGCCTGCACCACCTCGGCCGTGCGCGCGCCGGCAGCCACGTTCACCATGGTCACGCCCGCCGCAATCTGGCGCTCGGCCACCTCGTCGGCGGCGCACACGGTAACCACCACGGGCACCGTCACACGCTCCACCAGACCGCGCAGGGTGTCCAGGGGAATGCTCGTGTTCACCACCACGGCGGCCACGCCTTGCATCTCGGAATGCAGGGCCACCTCGATGCAGCGCTCGCCCTGGGTGATGGAGCCGCCCACGCCGCACAGCACGGGACGCTGCGAGACGCCCACCAGCGCCTGGGTAATGGCCGGCTGGCAGGTGAAAGGGTACACCGCCAGCACCGCATCGGCGTTGCAGTGGCAGATGACGGCCAGATCGGTGGAAAACACCAGCGAGCGGATGCGCCGCCCCTGCATCACGATGCCCGGCGCCTTCGATACCACCGATGGCACCGCCAGCACCTTCTCGGCATCGCGCACTCCCTGGGTGTAGGGCGCCTCGATCACCTTGGCCACAAGCCGCCTCCCTTCGTTTCTTCGCGCACGAACCCGCTCTGCGGGCGGAAAAGATCGCCCCAGTATACGCCAGCAAGTGCCCCTCCCCTTCCCCGCCGTGACGCTTTCCACGTGAAATCACCAGCCATTGGGGGCGCGGGGCCGCCCGCCTTCCCGCTTCGTTCGGCCGTGCGCGGGCCCGCTGCGCTACCCTGCTGAGTGCAGGACGCGCGCGACGGGCGCGCGGCGAGGAAGGAGCTGTGCCATGAACGTCGTATGCCTCGATTTGGAAGGCGTGTTGGTTCCCGAGATTTGGATCGCGTTCGCCGAGGAATCGGGCATTCCCGAGCTTAAGCGCACCACGCGTGACGAGCCCGATTACGACAAGCTGATGGCGTGGCGCCTGGACATTCTGGCCGAGCACGGCCTGGGACTGCCCGACGTGCAGGCCGTTATCGCGAAGATCGACCCCATGGAGGGCGCCCGCGCGTTCCTGGACGAGCTGCGCAGCATTGCCCAGGTGATCATCATCTCCGACACCTTCGAGCAGTTCGCCCAGCCGCTGATGGAGAAGCTGGGCTGGCCCACCCTGTTCTGCAACGAGCTGGTGGTGGCCGACGACGGTGCCATCACCGACTTCCGCATGCGCTGCCCCGAGAGCAAGCTGACCACGGTGCGCGCGCTGCACTCCTGCGGCATCCAGACCATCGCCGCCGGCGACTCGCACAACGACCTGGGCATGATTCTGAACTCGAAAGCCGGCTTCCTGTTCCGCTCCACCGACGCCATCAAGGCCGAACACCCCGAGCTGCCCGCCCTGGAGACCTACGACGAGCTGCTGGCCGCCATCAAGGGCGCGCTGTAAGGCCGAAAATGCCGCGAAATTGCGGTTGTGATGCAGAAACGGGCTCGCTGGCAGCCCGTTTCCCCTTCAATCCGTAGAATTCCGTCGTTTTCCGTCCAATTTTGGGCAGTTTTCGCCCCACTGGACAGCCGAGCTGCATCGCAACTGGCAAAATGCGGTCATTCGACTGCACGACCATCGCATATAATCGCCCCATGGAAGAGGCACTCCTGGAAATAATCGCCGCCCTGCGCGAAGGCGCCGTGGGTGGCCGGAACGCGGATGCGGCCGCCGATGCCGTATGGCTGGACAAGCTGGTGCGCCGCCACAACCGCGCGGCCCACGACGGCACGCGGCGGGTGGCCAAGCGACGCCTGCTCCCCTTCTACCTGCACGTGCGTTCCACGGAGCCCGAGCGGTGGGCCGCGTGGGATGTGAGCGACGAGGTGGATGCGGCCCTGGTGCGCCTTCTGCAGGCCAAGCCGCGGCGCACTGCGTCGGGAGTGGCCACCATCACCGTACTCACCAAGCCGTGGCCCTGCTCGGGCGACTGCGTGTTCTGCCCCAGCGACATCCGCATGCCGAAAAGCTACCTGGCCGATGAACCCGCTTGCCAACGAGCCGAGCGCTGCTGGTTCGACCCCTACCTGCAGGTGGCCGCGCGGCTTGCCGCCCTTACCGACATGGGACACGTGACCGACAAGGTGGAGCTCATCGTGCTGGGAGGTACGTGGAGCGACTATCCCGCCTCCTATCAGCGCTGGTTCATCGGCGAGCTGTTCTGTGCCCTGAACGCGAGTGACGAGGAACGCACGCGAAAGGCGGCGACCCGCCGAGCACGCTACGAGACAGCGGGCCTCCCTCGCGAACGCAACGAGGTGCCCCGCGCCGCAGCCGACGTGCAGCAGCGCATCAACAGCGGCGAACTCGGCTACAACGAAGCCTGGAAGCTGGTTTACGGCACCGCGCCCGCACCCCTGGAACCCCTCGATCCCGGTTGGAGCGGCATAGCGGCCCTGCACCGCGCCAACGAGACGGCGGCCAAGCGCGTGGTGGGACTGGTGGTGGAAACACGTCCCGACCTCATTACCCCCGAAAGCTGCCGCGACCTGCGGGCGCTCGGCTGCACTAAGGTGCAGATCGGCATCCAGAGCCTGCGGGACGACCTGCTCGCCGTCAACGGGCGCGCCATCACCGGCGCGCGCATCGCGCAGGCCATGGCCCTGCTGCGCCTGTTCGGTTTCAAGAGCCACGTGCATTTCATGGTGAACTTGCTGGGAGCCGACCCCGCCGCCGACATCGCCGACTACCGTCGCCTGGTCACCGACCCGGCGTTTCTGCCGGACGAAGTGAAGCTATACCCTTGTTGCCTCGTGGAAAGCGCCCGCCTGACCGAGTGCTTCGAAGGCGGTCAGTGGCGCCCTTACAGCGAGGAAGAGCTCGTGGACGTTCTGGCCGCCGACGTGCTGGCCACGCCGCCGTGGACCCGCATCTCGCGTATGATCCGCGACATATCGGCCACCGACATCCTCGTGGGCAACAAGAAGACCAACCTGCGCCAGATCGTGGAAGCCGCTGTAGAGGTATCGGGCGCGGTAGTCGCGGAAATCCGCTCCCGTGAGATCTCCATTGCAGGCGCCGAGGTGAGCGACCTTGTTCTGGAAACCATTCCCTACCACACCGCTAACACCGAAGAGCGCTTCCTGCAGTGGGTCACCCCCGAGGGCAAAATCGCCGGCTTCTGCCGTCTGTCGCTACCTGAGCAACCCCCTCATGCTACCCCGAACGAACGCGCGGCCAATGCTACCCCGAACGAGCACGCCACCCGTGTCATCCTGAGCGAGCGAAGCGAGTCGGAAGACCTCCCCGCTGCGGGAACCCCCGAAAAGCCAGAAGCCATGATCCGCGAGGTGCACGTGTACGGAAAGGTGGCCGCCCTGCACCGCACCGGCGAGGGCACCCAGCACTTGGGGCTCGGACGCAAGCTGGTGGAAGAGGCCTGCCGCCAGGCCGCCGAGGCCGGCTACCACGCTGCAAACGTCATCAGCGCCGTGGGCACCCGCGTCTACTACCGCAACCTGGGCTTTCAGGATAACGGCCTGTATCAGAGGCGACCCCTGCCATGAGCGCCGCCGATCAGCCAAACAGCTCCTCCGCTGCCGCAGGGCACCGGGCCGCACCGCTCGTTGGCGCCTACCCGGCCTCTGTCATACGCAAGCTGAACGCCCTCACCTCCAATTTCTACGCCCGCGAGGCCGCGTCGTTTTCCGCCACCCGACAGACCCCCTGGCACGGTTGGGAGAAGGCCTGGGAAATCATCGGCGAACGCCATCCCTGGCCGGCAGACCAGCCCCTCAACATCCTCGACCTCGGTTGCGGCAACCTGCGCTTTGAGCGGTTTCTCGCCGAGCGCACGGACATCCCCGTACATGTGGCCGCCATCGACAACTGCCCCGCACTTGTCGCCCCCGAGGGCGGCCTTCCTGGCAGGATCGCCGTGGAATTCCAAACCTTTGATCTTGTCGAATCTCTCCTCGGTGGCGTCTTCGCCGACCGCCTCCCCCACCATTCACACGACCTGGCCGTCGCCTTTGGGCTCATGCACCACCTGCCGACCTTCAACCTGCGCGCCCGCACCCTCCAAGGACTCGCGAGCGCTCTGCGTCCCGGCGGATTCGCCGTCGTGTCTTTCTGGCAGTTCCTGAACGACCCGCGCCTTGCCGCCAAGGCCACTGCGACCACTGCCGAGGGCCGCGCCGCCCACCGCCTGCCGTCTCTCGAGCCGAACGACTATCTGTTGGGCTGGCAGCATGCGCAGGGCGTCTACCGTTTCTGCCACCACGCCGACGATCATGAGATAGATGCCCTCCTCGCAGCCGCCCAGCAAGAACTGGACCAATCCCCCTTCCCCGGCCCGACCTTCCACGAGCTGGCCCGCTTCTCCGCCGACGGCAAACAAGGCAACCTCAACCGTTATGTAGTTTTGCAACGCATCTGAGAAACGCCGCGCTCATTTGCTAAAGTGCGCCCCATGACCAAGACGCCCGACACCCCCGCCATTGCTCGCCGACGCGAGCGCGAGAAACGCACCATCTCGAACATGGTGGCGATTTACTGCGCCGGCAACCACGGCAAGGCGATGCGCACCGAAACGAGCTTCGCCGGCGAGGCGCTCTGCCCCGACTGCAAGAGCCTGGACGACTACTGCGTCCTGCGCACCGAGCGCTGCCGGTCGATGCACCAGAAGACCAGCTGCGAGGAGTGCGGCAACCACTGCTACGCCGCCACCCAGCGCGAGCAGATCCGCGCCGTCATGCGCTATGCCGGCCCCCGCATGTTGCTGCACCACCCCGCAGCGGCCATCCGACACCTGCTGAAAAAGTAGTACCTAGAACTCGCTATCGATCCAGAGGCAGCTCACACCATTGGCGGCGCAAAGTGCTTGAAGCTTCCTGTCGAGCGTAAAAAGCGTGGCCCCGAGCCGTCGCGCCAAAACGAGGTAGAACAAATCATAGGAAGAGTGGCCCAGACGAACTGATTCAGTGAGCGCCTCCGTCCAGAGCGAAGCATCTTCGTAGTATTCATCGACAAGAGCCATAGCGTCCCGCCCTACGGCAACCGCCTCCGCCGCATCGCAATACCCACCCCGAACATACTTCGTCAGAACATGGGCGACTTCGGCATGCAGAAGCTGAGGCGCCGCAATTAGCTCTTCTTCCAGTTGCAGGGCCTTAAGCGCCCCTCCGTCTTCCGTTCCCAGGGCGATTGCGACCGCCGCATTGGCATCCAAGACGATCATCGCACTTCCCTCATAACCTCCCCGATCACCCTATCGAAATCTGAGTCGCGCTCGGCACGAGCTTCCTCAAGCATAGCAAGCGGAGACGGAATGTCCTCAGCCCGCTCCGCTTTGCGGCGGGAAGCGCGCTCCAAAATCATGCGTCGCTTCGCAAGACGAGCCTCCCGCTGGGGCGGCAACTCGAAAGGAACGAGTCGGGGCGCATAAGATTCCGCGCGTTCTTGGCGTATTGCCGCTTCAACCGATGCAACAGTTTGCTGAGCCATGCTTCGGTGGTGCCGCGCAGCAAAAACGCGCAGCTCTTCATAAAGGTCATCGGGGAATTCTCGAACCTGCAGCGCCGGCATCCTCATCTCCTTACATGTATTATACATGCATTATAGTTTTTCAGAACATATCAGTCAATGACAGAGGGCGGTTCAACCCGCTCAACGTTCTGCCTGCACTCCTTTGATGCGTATCGCAAACGCCTGCCAAAGAGAGAAAGGGCGCCTGCGCAGACAGATACCCGGCTACACCCCCAGGTACCCCAGCAAGCCTGCGCATCCGTCGCAAACATCCTCGTAGGTGGTGTCGAAGTCGCCCGTGTACCACGGGTCGGCCACATCGCGCGCAGAGCCGGCGAACTCCAGCAGCTTGTGCAGCTTGCTTTCCGCATCGCCCCCGAGCATGCGTCCCATGTTGCGCATGTTCGCCGCATCCATGCCGATGATCAGATCGAAATCGCCGTAGTCGGCACGCCGCAGCTGCCGGGCACGCTTGCCTTCGAAGCCGCCGATGCCATGGGCCCGCAGCACCGCCTGCGTGCCAGGATGCACGGGGTTGCCAATCTCCTCGGTACTCGTAGCCGCCGACTCGATATGAAAGCGCTCGGCCATCCCACGCGCGGCCACCATATCCTTCAACACGAACTCAGCCATAGTCGATCGACAGATATTCCCGTGGCAAACGAACAGAATGCGGTACATAAAGCCCCCTTGGTCGCGGTTTTCTTCCAGTATCGCATAAGCACCATAGCGCCCACGGCACGCTTCTGGGAAAATACCGCTCAAGCATTAAACGCCCTCGCTGCGGCGCGGCTGCGGCGGACGCAAGGAACAGGAGCATCATGGCAGAGTTCATCTACCAAATGTACAAGGCACGCAAGGCCGTGGGCGACAAGGTCATTCTCGATGACGTGACCCTGTCGTTCTACCCTGGCGCGAAGATCGGCGTGGTGGGCCCCAACGGCATGGGCAAGTCCACCTTGCTGAAGGTGATGGCCGGGCTGGAAGAGGTGTCCAACGGCGAGGCGCGCCTCTCGCCGGGCTACACCGTGGGCATCCTGCAGCAGGAGCCGCCGCTCGACGAGGACAAGACGGTGCTGGAGAACATCCAGATGGCTTTCGCCGACGTGCTCGCCAAGGTCGCACGCTTCAACCAGATCGGCGAGGAGATGGCCGCACCCGACGCCGATTTCGATGCGTTGATGGACGAAATGGGCAAGCTGCAGGACGAGATCGACGCCGCCAACGGGTGGGATCTGGACTCCCAGCTCTCCCAGGCCATGGACGCGCTGCAATGCCCCGACCCCGATGCGCCGGTAAACATCCTGTCGGGCGGCGAGCGTCGCCGCGTGGCCCTGTGCCGCCTGCTGTTGGAGGCCCCCGACCTGCTGCTTCTGGACGAGCCCACCAACCACCTGGACGCCGAGTCGGTGCTGTGGCTGGAGCAGTTCCTGAAGACCTACCCGGGTGCGGTGCTGGCCGTCACCCACGACCGCTACTTCCTCGACCACGTGGCCGAATGGATCTGCGAGGTGGACCGCGGGCAACTGTTCCCCTACAAGGGCAACTACTCCACCTATCTGGAAACCAAAGCCGCCCGCATCGCCGCCCAGGGCCAAGCTCAGGCGAAGCTCGCCAAGCGTATGGAACGCGAGCTGGAATGGGTGCGCAGCAGTCCCAAGGCGCGCCAGGCCAAGTCGAAGGCCCGTCTGGCCAACTACGATGCCATGGTGGCCGAGGCCGGCAAGGCGAAGAAGCTCGACTTCGCGGAGATCCAGATTCCCGTGGGCCCGCGTTTGGGCTCGAAGGTGCTCGTGGCGAAGAACCTGCACAAGGAGTTCGACGGCCGCGTGCTCATCGATGATTTGTCCTTCGAACTGCCCCGCAACGGCATCGTGGGCGTGATCGGCCCCAACGGCGTGGGCAAGACCACCCTGTTCAAGACCATCGTGGGCCTGGAACCCTTGAGCAGCGGCGAGCTGGAGATCGGCGAGACCGTGAAGATCTCCTACGTCGACCAGAACCGCGCGGGCATCGACCCCGACACGAAGCTGTGGGAAGTGGTCTCGGGCGGCACCGACTACATGATGGTCGGCGAGACCGAGATTCCGTCCCGCGCTTACGTGGCCGCCTTTGGCTTCAAGGGCGCCGACCAGCAGAAGCCCGCGGGCGTGCTGTCGGGCGGCGAGCGCAACCGCCTGAATTTGGCCCTCACCCTGAAGGAGGGCGGCAACCTGCTGCTTCTGGACGAGCCCACCAACGACCTCGATGTGGAAACGCTCTCCAGCCTGGAAGCGGCGCTGCTCGACTTCCCCGGCTGCTCGGTGGTGGTCAGCCACGACCGTATGTTCCTCGACCGCATCGCCACCCACATTCTAGCCTGGGAGGGCGACGACGAGAACCCCGGCCGCTGGCACTTCTTCGAGGGCAACTTCGAAAGCTACCAGGCCGACCGCGAGGCGCGCCTGGGCAAGGAGGCCGCCAAGCCCCACCGCCTGCACCGCAAGCTGACCCGCGACTAAGCGGCGCAACGCCAACAGCCGCCTTCGAGAGCCCTCTTCGACCCTTTGTCGGAGAGGGCTCTTTCGTTGATATGCCAACCACTTCCCGTCACGACAAAAAATAATGCACCGATCTGTGACATTTCGCGCCGCCCGTTCGTATTAAAGGCAAGGAGGTAAGCATGCGAACACCCTTACATGGAAAGCAGGAGGCGAGTTTGGCAGAACGGGCGCTGATGCGGTGGGGCGACACGGTGTACCGGGTGGCCCTCGGCCAAACGGGGTCCCGCGCGGACGCCGAGGACGTATACCAGGACGTGTTCTTGAAACTTTTGGACAAGCCGCGCACCTTTGAGAACGACGACCACTTGAAGGCATGGCTCATTCGGGTAACCGTCAACCAATCCCGAGATCGCCTGCGCGCCCGCGCTCGGCACGCTACCGACTCGCTCGACGATCACCGCGAAGAGGCGGAACGCAGGCTGGCGCAAGCGGCCCCGCAAGGCTCACACATGTCGGGAAATCGGGACGACCCGCTCTCGGACCTGTGGGACATCGTAAGCCGTCTTCCCGAAGACCAGCGCACGGTCATCAACCTCTTCTACGTCGAAGAGATGAGCACGGGAGACATCGCCCGCATCCTGGGATGCACGGCTGGCGCGGTGCGCATGCGCCTGCACCGTGCCCGGGAAGCCCTGCGTGATCTTATCGGCAACGGCTCGGACGATCGCGACGCGGCTTGCGGCGGCCTCCCGACCCGCAAGGCGACCGTGCCCCGAAACGCCAACCTGCTCCGCACCGACAACGAGAAGGAGACTCGGCTATGAGCGATACCCACCCGATCAACCCCCACCATGGCAACCTCGAAAACCGAGGAGAGCCCTCGGCGAACGTAGACGACTTTCTGCAGCAATACGCTTCGACCATCCGCGCCGAACAGGCACCGGCGCGCACCCGAGCCCAGCTGCAAGAAGCCTTCCAAGCGCGCAAAGCACAGGATCATCCTGCAGCCGCGCCGAGCAGCAGCGACGGCCCGCGGAAGCCTTTCAGCATATTGCGGCGCCCCCGTCGCACTGCCCGATTCGCCATCGCTGCGGCAAGCACTGCCGTCTTCATACTGGCGGGCGCCGGGGCCATCACCTTGGGGGCTGGCAACCCGCAAGGCGCCGATTTGGCCGCGCCGAGCGTCGGACAGCAGGCGAACAACCCCGCAGATAACGCTCCGGGTTCCCCGGCCGGAAACTTCTTCGTGCTGAAGGCGTGGGCCGACGAGGCGACGGAGGCGAACGTCCCTGTCACCTCGAACGGCCCGATGGGCATCAACTGGCTGCACCCCGCCTTCGTGACCAGCTGGGAAAGCTGGCAGGAAGACCCGGTATTCGGAGAACTGCTGGAACCCGGCGAGGCTCTAACCTACTTCAACTTCGACGCCCAGTGCGAGGGGGCGAACCTCGCTTCGGTGTCCTACCATATCGACAACGAGAACGCCTTCTTCGAGTATTTCGATTGGCAAGAGGCAAATCAGCTGAAGGCAGCGGGCGAAGACCCCGAGCAGTGCGTCGAACGCGGCCCCTCGTTCGCCCTCACCTACGGAGACGGCGGATCCGCCGCAACGGCCTTCACGCGTCTCTACGTGATCGCGCCCTGCCCCGACGGATACGACGACAACCACCATGCGACGGAAGGCTACGCGGAGGCCGCGCGCGTTCTGGATGGCTCGATCATCACGCTCACGGCCACCTTCGACGACGGCAGCACTCAAAAGCAGGCCTACCGCATCGCCATGGCCGCAGACTTCGAGGAGAAATGCCCGGAGTTTCTCGACAAATACTTCGCGGCCTGGGATGTCGCAGGTCCTCAAGGAAAGGAAGCCATTCTGGACGAGACGTCCGATGCGCCCAAGCTGTTCACCTTGGAACCCATCGACGCGTAAACGCGCCCCGTCCCAGAGACCCGGCCCCGTAGGGGGCGGCTTGAGCCGTTCCTTCCCAGAGGCCCAGCCCCGTAGGGGACGGCTTGAGCCGTCCCTTCCCAGAGATTCGACCGATGTAGGGGGCGGCTTGAGCCGCCCCGCGCGAGCAAGGGCGCTCCCTTTCCGGGCGGGCTGAAGCCCGCCCCTACGGGAGAACCTGGACCAGAAACCAGAACACCCCCACGAGAAGAGATCGCGCACAGACACACCTTTCGATAGCCCACCGGATGGCCTGCACGAAGTTGTGCGGGCCATCTTTTTGGTTTCCTCTTCAATAACTTTGATACAATCATTTGATTGTAATAATCAACCCAATTTTATCCTCAAAATGTTAGAAACTACTCTCGCAATTCCCAATTTGATGCTAAAATATGCCCATAAAGTCCATCGATAGATTGGGATATCATGAGAGAAACCGACATGTCCTGCCAGATCAAGGAAATCCGCAAGCGTTACGGCCTCTCGCAGCAGGCCTTCGCCCGCCTTCTCGGCATCGGCGAGGCCAGCATCACGCGCTACGAGAACGGCATCGTCCCTACCAAGGCCAACGCCAATCTCATCCGCGCCGCCATGATCCCCGAGTTCATGGCCGGCTGCCTCGAACGCGAAGGCGATGCGCTCACTCCCAAGCAGCGCGCGTCAGTCGAGAAAATCGTGTACGCAGAAGTAACCTTCGACGAAGAAGGAGAGATCATGGACATGACCGACATCTACGAGATTACCCTCCAGCAAGAAGTGCTCAATGAAACCGCTTGGGACATCATGGCCCAAGTTTCACGCGCTCGCGGGGAAGCCCTTAAAGAAGGAGACGAGGGGCTCGCGATGGTCTACGATGACATCGAGCAGCAAATTGCCAACATTATCCCCGAGATCCTTTCCGACAGCAGCGCCAGCAAAGAAGGCGTCAGCGAGCTCCGAGGCCGACTCATCAGCTTCCAAAAATTCCTGGAAGCCCAACTTGCAAAGGCGGCCTAACATGAACCACCCTGAAGATTTCACCGAACTTGAATTCAGAGAGAAATTCGAAGAGCTTCGATGGAAGCTCCTCAATGCCTATCGACCGACACTGGAACAACCACCGAAGGGCTATCTGCTCGGAGGGCAAAGCGGCGCAGGAAAGACAACGCTGCATAAGATAATTCGCCGAGCCAACCAAGGAAACGCCATCAGCATCAACGGCGACGACTATCGCAAATTTCACCCTCGTTTTCTTGAACTGCAAAACCGCTACGGGGACGACGCTGTCAATTACACCGCTCCCTGGGCAGGACGCATGACGGAAACGCTCATCGACTCCCTTTCGCGTATTGGCTACAACCTCATCATCGAAGGCACGCTGCGCACCGCTGAGGTGCCGATGAAGTCGGCAGAGCTTCTGCGGCAAAGAGGCTACGGGGTATCGCTGGCGCTTATGGCGGTGAAGCCGGAGATATCGCTCGTGAGCTGCCAGATTCGCTACGAGGAAATGCGCATCGCCGGCACCACACCGCGCGCCACCGACCCGGCCCACCATAATAAGATCGTCGATCAGATCGTCACCAACCTTGGAGTGCTCGAGCAAAGCGGGCTCTTTGACAGCATCGCGCTCTTCAATCGCGGTCAGGAGCAGCTCTATCCCCGCGACGACTTCTCGGGCAGCGCCAGTGATGCGCTGAAGAACGCCCTCTTCGGCTCCTGGAGCCCTGAAGAACAGCGGCATTACGAGAAGCTGAAGGCGAAGCTCAAACTGCTGCGCAGCCGATAGACCCAAAGCGCGATCGTCGCGGCCCGCCCATCGTTCCCGATGGGCGGGGCGCGGGGAAATCC
>NZ_JAYMFF010000014.1:0-188807 GCF_035989245.1 Adlercreutzia wanghongyangiae
CACACCTCCGAGCCATGGGAAGGAGGTGAAACCGATGAGGGAGTTTTTCACCTCAGTGCTTGCGGGTCTTTTATCCGCTGTGCTATGGGAATTCGTTAGGTGGGTTCTCGCGCTCATCCGGGCACGAAAAAACCCGCCCAGCGCTAACAACCAGAGGCGGGTTTAAGACCCTGCGGGGGGCGGTTCGGTTCCGCCCCTCGTAGTTTTCTTATTGTATCACACTTCCCCATCGTCTGGCGACGGAACCGCTGCCTCAGAGGCGGAATCGACGGCAGCTGCCCCAGCCTCCTCCTTCTTGGAAGCCACCTTAACGGCGTGGTGGGCCAAGATGTCGGCTTTCAGCAGGCGATTGAACTCCTCCAAATCGTACAGCTCGCCGGTGTTTTCCTTCTCGTCCACCGCAGCAGCCTCTTCACCGTCGACGCCGATCGGCCAGTCGTCGCCGTCCTCCTCATCTACGGGCTCATCGAAGGCCACGGGGATGAGTTGCGGACCCTCGCCCCGGGCAGCTGCCGCAGCGGCCGCAGCGGCAGCCGGCGTAGATGCCGCACGCGCACGGGCAGCCTCGCGCTTACGCAGGGCGGCCTCCAAGGCGCTTTCCGCCGAACCGTCGGCCGCCGCAGCCGTCGCACCGGGCTCCGCATTGTCGCCAGTGGCATCTGCAAGTACCGCATCGTCGCCCAACACGTCGACATCAACCGCCACGCCCTCGTAGGCCTTCACCGGCACCCGCACCGCTTCCGAGCGCTCGCGCCGGGCCTTGTTGGCCTCCACGGCCAAGCCCACCGCCGCACCGGCACCCAGCACGCCCAGGGCAGCCAGCGACACCGGGCCCGCCATCTTCGCCCCGGCAATCCAGGGCATTTCCTCTGTTTCAGCAAACGGCTCGTTGATGTGCCCCTCGACACCGTACTTCAGCACCTGCAGCACGAAGTGGCCGCCCTGTTCGCTCTCGCCGAGCACCGCGGCGCGATCATAGCCGCGATCGCGCAGCACCGCAGCCCGCTCGCGAGCCTGCGCCGCCACCTCCTCGCGACCACCGTAGGACAGGGCACCGGTGGGGCACGCCCTCACGCAGGCAGGCGCGCCGCCATTGGTCACGATATCGGCGCAACCATCGCAAAGGCAAACGGCGGCGCGCCCATCGGCGTGATGGGGAACGGCCACCGGGCACACCATGGAGCACAAGCCGCAGCTCACGCACCGATCGCTATCGGGACCCACAAGACCCGCAGCGTCATCGACCACCAGGGCACCGGTGGGGCACACGCTGGCACACGGCGCCTCAAAACAGCGAACGCATCCCTTGCGCGCCGCCTCCCACACCAGGCCCGATCCTGTAGTCTCGCGTTCGGTGAGCACGATCATCAGGGGCGTCAAGCCGTCAAGGTCGGCTGCGCGCTGGTAGGCGTTGGCCGGGGCCTCGTTGCCCTCCTCGGTGTGAAACGGCAGCTGTCCGCGACGCTTGCACGCCACGGCACAGGCCTGGCAGCTCGCGCAGCGGCTGCCGTCGAACAGAATCGCCTTGTCCTTCATCGCGCCCCCTCGGCCTTCTCGACGTTCACGAGGAATCCCTTCACAGCGAAGCCCTCGCCCGCAGGGCTCGCCACACCCGGTGCCAGCGCAGCCCAACTGCCGCCCATCGCCGGCGCAGCGCCTTCGGTTTCCTCCTCGGCTTCCACGCCCATGCCGTTCAAATACACGTAGTGGGCCTCGTTGCCCTCGCAGACGAAGGGCGTCACGCGTGCCGTCACCAGCACCGGAGCCTCCACCGAGCCGCGCTCGTTGAACACGCGCGCCACATCGCCCGTCTGGAAGCCGCGAATGCGCGCCAGCTCGGGCGACACTTCCACGAAAAAGCCCGGATCGAAGGCCCGCGCGGCGGGAACCAGCGCGCGCCATGCCGCTGCATCCGCACGGTTGTTGTTCATCACCGCGCAAATGGGATACGCCTCGCGATCGGCCATCACATCGGTGTAATCGGGAGCCAAGGCCGCCTCCACCGCCGCATCGCGCGCTCCCGCGCCCTGCGCGTCAGCCGACCCGTCGGTGCCACCCGTTTGGGCCAGCACCGAACCCACGCCCCGGCGCGAAGCCGCCGCCAGAAGCACCGGCGATGCGTAGGAGGTGTTCAGCCGGTTGTTCAACGGCGACTCCAAGGGCTCGTAGTGCTCGGGCAGCGGACCGTCGGGTAAACGATCGGACCACAGCAGTCCCACTTGCTCCCACACCCCGGGAAACGCGCAGTTATCCGGAGCAACCCAACGACCGTCGCGCAAAGCCGGGAAGTCGGCCTGGTCGGCCATGGCCCACACCTGGCCATCCCAATACAGCAGATTGCGGTCGTTGCGCCAGGGCTGTCCGGCCAAGTTGGCGCTGGCCCGGTTGCCTCGCACGCGCACGTTCGACGGCCAGGTGAAACCCCAGCTGGCGAACAGACCCAGGCCGCTCTCGTCGGTCGCGTCGCGACGCCCCACCGGCTGCTCGGCCGGAGTCGCCGGGGCACTGTTGTTGTTCCAGCAGCCGGCGAAGGACGCGGCGGCGCAGGCGGCCGATCCGTCGGCCCGCAGACCCTGTGAGCCCTCCAGCAGCACCACCTTGCCGGCATTCCAATCGGCGCCCTCCACCTGATAGCCGTTCAGCGCCCAGGCGACGCGCGTCAAGTCGATGCCGTTCTCGCCCTCGTAGTCCCATTTGACGCCGAGCAGCGGGTCGGGCGCCGTGCCGCCCTTGGTGTCGTAGAGGTTGTACACGCGCCGCCACAGATCGCCGATGATGGCGGCCTCGCTGCGGCTCTCGTCGGCCGGGGGACAGGCGGCGGCCGCATACTGCACCAAGCGCGACCCGGCCACCCGCATGCCGTCCTTTTCGCAAGCCTGCGCCGTGGGCAGCTGGTACACCGTAGTGGAAAGGGCCGCCAAATCGCCATCCAGCTCACGCCAGAACGCGGCCGTGCGCGAAGGGGAGCCGTCGGCCACCACGAGCCAGTCCAAGCCGGCCAAGCCCTCGGGACCGAAGGCGCCGGGTGCCTGGGCCAGCAAGTCGGCCTCCCACACGAAGCAGCCCTTGGCGCCCCCTGCGGCCAGCGTATCGAACACCGAGGCGCCGGCCAGCGCCGCCGGGCGCTTCGGCAGCCAGTCGAAACCGTAGGAATTGTCGGCCTGGGCGCCTTCGCCCCACCATTCCTTCAAGGCCGATACGATGGCCTTGGGCTCCTGGGCTCGCGCGCCCGCCGCGGCCGTAACGGCCTCCAGCCACGTTTGCAGCGTGGGCGTCTGCTCGGTCGGCCAGGGCGTGCCGCCGGGAAACACCGCGCTCGTCAGACCCAGCACATCGGCTGCGCCCTCCCCCGCCGTGCCGCCCAGGTAGTGGATACCGCCGCCGACCACGCCCACATTGCCCAGCAGCAGCTGGGCCACGCAAGCGGCGCGCACGGCCTGGGCGCCGGTGCCGTGCTGCACCATGCCGGGACCCACCAGCACCTTCGCCGCGGTCTCGGGAGCGTTCGTGGCGGCCACAGCCTCGTACACCGCTTCCAACTGATCGCGGCCCACACCGCACACCGTGCTGACAGTATCCATGTCGTAGCGACCGTAGAATGCCTGCATCTGCATCCACACGCTCGCCTCGTACTGCAATGTGATGTCGCGAACCGGCTTCGGCACCGAGGGAATGGTCCACACGGGCACTCCCTCGCCGCGCACCCAGGCAAACTCGCCGTCGAAGCGCATGTTCCACGTGTCGAAGCCGTCGGTGCGGTAGCCCCACGTGCCGCGGTCGTAGGTGCCCCCCACCGGGTCCCAACCGCAGAACAGACCCGTAGCGTTGTCGAAGGAGAATCCGTCGCTCACCAGATACGAGGCGTTCGTGTAGTTCAGCACGTACTCCGGCTGCCAGCGGTTGTTGTCCATCAGGTACTTCACCAGGCCGCCGAAAAACGCCGTGTCGGTGCCGGGGCGCAGGGCCACGTGCACATCGGCCATCTCGGCCGTGCGGGTGCGCACCGGATCCACCACAATCCAGCGGGCCCCGGCATCGCGCGCCCGCTCGATCCAGCGCAGGGTAACCGGCTGGGTGGCCGCATGGTCCGATCCTACCGTGAGAATAACCGACGCATGGGGCGCATCGCTGGGAAGACCGTCGGGCGCGGCAATACCGAAGGCCGCCTCGCAGGCCGTCCCGAACGTACGCCGACCGAACAGGGCCTCGTTGTCCAGGTGCACCACGCCCCAGCCCCGCAGGGCCTTGGCCAACAGATACTGCTCCTCGGCCACCAGGCGCGCCCCGCCGAAGCTGACGATGGCCTCGGTGCGCATCACGGGCACCTCGCCCGCATACTCGACGAACGAGGCGTCACGGGTGGCCTTCACAGCGCTGGCAATTTCCGACAACGCCATATCCCACGAGATGTCCTCCCAGTGGTCGCTGCCCGCCCGGCGCACCCGCGGGGCGGCCAGCCGCGCCGGATTGGACGCCGCTTCACCATCGCCCTCGCCGGGAATCAACCGAGCATCCAGCAATTGCTGCCCCCGGGCGCACAGCGCGCCCTCGGTGAAGGGATTGGCGGCCTCGCCCCCCACCTCTACGGGCACGTCGAAATCGAAGGTGAGCAGAGCCGTGCAGCCGGCGGAACAGCCATCGCACACCACCGCACGCTTCTCGTTCTCGCCCTCGACCGGCGCCTCGGCAGCGTCCGCCTCGCCGTCGGCCCAAGCCTGCGGCACCGCGCCGACCCCCGCGCCCGCCACCGCTGCACCGGCGGCCAAAGTCGCGCCTGCGAGAAACTTCCTCCGCGTCAGTTCCATATACGCTCGATCTCCTCTGAGTACCTTATTCACACCCTGTCTCTCTTGGGTTGCATTTTCACACACCACACGCGAAAAAGGCCCCTGGAAATCAAGCATCCGCGAGCCGCGGGGGCCATCCTCATAAATTGTCCACGTTCGCACCCCTCATATCCCCTTTGATGAGGGAATTTATCAGCTTCTTACGCGCTCTAATCCGTAAGTGCGCGCACCCTCGCGGCTTCTTAACAAACCGTCTACAAGCTAAACCTGATCTTGTCCCTCATCCTTCAAGGGCTATACTGTCTGCATCGTTAATTGTCCCCGAATAAGGAGAAGCACCATGAACACCAACCATGCCAAGACCATCAAGGGCATGAGCATCGCCAACATCGTGCTGGCAGCCCTCGGCATCCTGGGCGTCCTCATCACCTGGATGGGCCTGGGCGCCAGCGGCGCGGCCGTTTCCGGCTCCGGCTACGACTACTTCTACACCGATGACGGCTACATCATCGAGACGAGCGACATCAACGCCATCCTAGGCGTGCTGGGCATTCTGGTGTTCTGGGTGTTCGTCTGCCTGGTTCTGGTGCTTATCGCCGGCATCATGGGCGTGCGCGGCGCCAATAAGCCCGAGAAGTTGAAGGGCGTCATGACCTGGAACATCGTGGGCGCCGTGGCCAGCTTCCTGGGCGCGGGCATCATCACGCTCGTGCTGTGCATCATCGTGGCCGTGTTCGCCAACAAGGACAAGCAGGCCCTGACGGCCGCCCCCTATGCTGCGCCGGCCTACGCTGCCGTGCCGACCGTCCCCGTGCAGCCCCAGCAGCCCGTGGCCCCGCAGGCCCCCGTCGCCGCGCCGGCTGCCGCCCCGGTGGCTGCCCAGCCCCTCGTGTCCGATCCGGCCCCCGTCACCCCGGCCGCTGCACCCGCTGCCGAGGCCGTGACCACTGCCGAAGTGGCCGCCGCCGAGCCCGCCGTGGTGCTCCCTGACAACTACATCGAGGACGCCCAGGCCAGCGTGACCATCGTGGAAGAGACGCCCGTCGACGGCGAGCAGAAGTAGCTTGCACGGGATATAGCTTCCCACACAGTGGTTCCGAAGAAGGGCGACCGAACGGTCGCCCTTCTTGCGTTTCGGAGTCCGCCCCGCACGAGACGGCACGCGGGCGGCCTGAAGGCCGCCCCTACGGGGATGCTGCAGGAGAGAGGGTCGCGGGGCGGGGGCGGGCGGCCTGAAGGCCGCCCCTACGAGGGCGTTGCGGGAGCGAGAGGGCCACCGGGCGAAAGACGTCCGGCCGCGGGGCGATTCCGTAGGGGACGGCTTCAGCCGTCCCGCGACTTCCCTAGTCCTCGTAGTCGGTGTCCACCACCACGTTGCAGGTGTAGCCGGGGTACTTCGCCTCCAGGGCACCCACCACCGCGTCACGGATGGCGTCGTTGTCGGCCGCGAAGTCGATCATCATGTCGAAGTACACCGTCTTCGCCTCCTCGTCCACGTAGAAGCCGTGCACCTGCAGTATCTTCGGATTCTCCTGGGCCAGCTTCTCCAGATCGGCCCGCATGGGGGCGAACTTCCCCGTGGTGTTGGCCGCGTACACGCCCACCGTCATGCTGATGTGGAACTTCGCGAACAGCCCCTCGGCGATCTTGCGCGTCAGCGCGTGGATCTGCCGGGCGTTCATGTCGTCGTCCACCTCGATGTGCAGCGAGCCGATCACCTCGTTGGGCCCGAAGTTGTCCAGCACCACATCATAGGCGCCGCGCACGCCGGGAAACCCGTTCGCATAGTTTTCGATGGCGGCCACAAGCTTCTTGTCCTCGGGCAGCCCGATAATGGGCGCCAGCGCGTCGCGCAGCACCTCGATGCCGGCCTTGCACACCACGAGCGATATCACAAGCCCCACCGCGCCGTCGATGTTCAGCCCCCACAGGTTCTGAGCCGCGGCCACCACCAGCGTGCCGGCCGACAGCACCGCGTCGTAGTTGGAGTCCACCCCCGAGGCGACGAGCGCCTCGCAGTCGGTCTTGTCGCCGAAGCGCTTGAACATGACGCCGATGACGATCTTCGCCAGAATGGCCACCACGATCACCGTGATGGTCAGCGTGGAGTACACCGGCGTGCCCGGGTGCAGTATCTTCACCACCGACTCGCGCAGCGAGATGAGGCCGGCCACCAGGATGATGACGGCGATGACCACGCTCGTGAGGTATTCCACGCGCCCGTAGCCGAAGGGGTGGTGGCGGTC
Organism: Adlercreutzia wanghongyangiae; assembly: GCF_035989245.1. Classification (NCBI taxonomy): domain Bacteria; kingdom Bacillati; phylum Actinomycetota; class Coriobacteriia; order Eggerthellales; family Eggerthellaceae; genus Adlercreutzia; species Adlercreutzia wanghongyangiae. The sequence goes on from NZ_JAYMFF010000014.1 coordinate 7,034, forward strand.
GGGCCGGCGCCCGGCCAGCTTCGTGCCCACGATGGTGATGATGGACGACAGCGCGTCGGTGGCGTTGTTCACGCCATCCAAGATGATGGCGATAGAATGCGACACGAAGCCCACGGCCAGCTTGAAGGCCACGAGCAGCATGTTGCCCACGATGCCGTAGATGCTCGCCTTGACGATCTCACGCTCGCGATTCATAACCATCACCTTCACGATATTATGTGCGCCCTCCTGGCTCACATCAGATTATAGTCCCGGTGGCGCTTCGGGCCTGCGGCGGCGAAGTTGCCTTTGCAATGCAGTTCGGCAACTTCCCGCCAACAGGGGTCTCCGACGGCGAAAGCCACGGCCGCGGGCGGTCTATATTCTTGATCTGAAGCAGCGCTTCACCCTGCCCATTTTCGAGACCAGGAGGCATCTATGTCCACTGCACCGACCCCAACGGCCGCCGAGAACGCCAACCTCACCGACGGGTTCCATGTTCTCGTCCAGTCGCTGCTGAAGAACAACCTCGATAAGATGTACGGCGTCATCGGCATCCCCGTGACCGACGTGGCGCGCATCGCCCAGGCGAAGGGGATTCGCTATATCGGCCTGCGCCACGAGTCCGATGCCGGCAACGCCGCCGCGGCCGAGGGCTTCATCACCGGCAAGCCCGGCGTGTACCTGACCGTCTCGGCCCCCGGCTTCATGAACGGCCTCATCCCCCTGAAGGAGGCCACCGAGAACGGCTGGCCCGTCATCATGATGTCGGGATCGTCGTCCCGCGAGCTTATCGACATGGGCGAAGGCGACTACGAGGGCATGGACCAGCTGAACTACGCGAAGCCCTTCTCGAAGGCGGCCTACCGCGTCGATAAGGTGGAGGACATCCCGCTCGTGGTGGCCCGCGCCATCCGAGCCGCCTGCTCCGGGCGTCCCGGCGGCGTGTACATCGACCTGCCGGGCGACACGCTGGGCCAGACCATCGACGCTACCGTGGCCGAGGGCCTGCTCTATCAGGTGAACGACCCGGCCCCGGCCCAGATCCCGGCGCAGTCGGTGATCGACGGGGCCATGGAGCTTCTGGCCAGCGCGAAGAAGCCGCTCGTCTACATCGGCAAGGGCTCGGCCTACGCCCAGTGCGAAGACGAGGTGAAGCAGTTCGTGGAGTCCATCGGCGCGCCGTATTTGGCCATGTCCATGGCCAAGGGCGTACTGCCCGACAACCACCCGCAGAACGCCGCCAGCGCCCGCGGCATGACCATGCGCGAGGCCGATGTGGTGGTTCTTCTGGGCGCGCGCCTGAACTGGATGCTGAACTTCGGCAAGGGCAAGCATTGGAACGAGAACGTGAAGTTCATCCAGGTGGACATCGATCCCACCGAGATCGACAACTCCCGCTCCATCGCCGCGCCGGTGGTGGGCGACCTGAAGTCCACCGTGGCCAAGTTCAACGAGTACCTGGCGACGCATCCCTATCACGCCGACCCCGCGTGGCTTGAGGCCATCCAGGCTGATTCCGCCAAGAACAACGCCCGCTTCAGCGGCGCCGAGACGGCCGACACCGTGCCCATGACCCACTACAACGCGCTTGGCGCCATCAAGAAGGTCACCGACGCGAACCACGACGTGTACATCGCCAACGAGGGCGCCAACGCCCTGGACGACTGCCGCGACATCATCGACATGTACCTGCCCCGCCACCGCCTCGACTGCGGCACCTGGGGCGTCATGGGCGTGGGCCTGCCCTACGCCATCGGCGCGGCCGTGACCACCGGCAAGCCCGTCATCTCCATCCACGGCGACTCGGCCTTCGGCTTCGACGGCATGGAAGTGGAGACCATCTGCCGCTACCAGCTGCCCGTGACCGTGGTGGTGCTGAACAACGGCGGCATCTACCGCGGCGACTTCAAGAACCTGGGCGACGACGGCGACCCCTCGCCGCTGACGCTGTCGGCCTGCGCGCATTACGAGAAGCTCATGGAGGCCTTTGGCGGCACCGGCTACTACGCCACCACCCCGACCGAGGTGGAGAAGTACGTGGCCGCGGGCGTGGCCAGCGGCAAGCCCACCATGGTGTGCTGCGAGCTGTCCATCCACGCCGGCAAGGAGTCGGGGCACATCACCTACTTGAACCCGCAGCCCGTCACCGGCCCGCTCGTAGGCAACGAGCAGGAAGACCTCGCCGAGCACCGCGAGAACGGCAAACTCGTCGATTAGGGAAGACATCAACCGCGGCCGAGCGTAGAGGGCCGCGGGGTGGTGCTCACCAAGCGCAGTTCACCCCAAGGGTACTTGCTCGCTCCGCTCGCAGCGCCAACACGTGACTGGAAGTGCCCTCGACTATGGCAAAGCGTAGAGGGGGCGCAGGGTGCCTTGACCGAGCGAGTTCCGCAGCGGCTGAAACAGCCCAGCGGGCTGTTTCACAAAGCGAGGACTGTCTGAGCGAATCAAGGTACCCTGTGGCCCCGACTGGCGAAGAGCCGCAAACGGAAGTTCAAGTAAGAAAGAAGGCCCAAATGGGAGACATCGGTAACATCATCATCGCCGACATCCTGCCGATCTTCGCCATCATGATCCTCGGCTACCTCGGCGGCAAACTGCACAAGTTCGACAACGACCAGATGCAGGGCCTGAACAAGGTCGTGCTCGACATCGCCCTGCCGGCGGCCCTGTTTTTGTCCATCACCAAGGCCACCCGCGAGATGCTGTTCGGCGACCTCACGCTCACCCTGGTCAGCTTGGTCGTGGTCATCGGCATGTTCATGCTCAGCTTCTTTTTGTGCTGGAAGATGTTCAAGCACAACATCGCCGAGGCGGGCGTCTGCGCGCTTATCGCCGGCTCGCCCACCATCGGCTTTCTGGGCTTCGCCGTGCTGGACCCGGTGTTCGGCACCGGCACCCAGACGGGGCTGGTGGTGGCCATCGTAGCCATCATCGTGAACGCCATCACCATCCCCATCGGCTTCTACCTGGTGAACAAGGGCCTGAATGCCGAGGCCGCCAAGGGCACCGGCAAGACGGAGCTCGCCGCCACCGGCACCACCGCAGTTGCCAGCAAGGGCGCGCCCGCGGCCCCCGCGCAAGGCAAGAAGGCCCACAACTCCAACCTGGACGCGGTCATCAAGTCGCTGAAGCAGCCGGTAGTGTGGGTGCCCATCCTGGCCGTTATCATGGTGCTGCTGGGCATCAAGTTCCCCTCCGAGCTCGACCCCTGCTTCAGCCTCATCGCGAAGGCCAACTCGGGCCTGGCGGTGTTCGCCGCCGGCATCGCGCTGTCCACGGTGAAGTTCAGCCTGGGCAAGGAGACCATCTGGAACGTGTTCTACCGCAACCTGCTCACCCCGGCCATAGGCTTGGCGCTGGGCCTGGTGTGCGGCATCCACGGCGTGATGCTGCAGATGTTCGTGCTGGCCATCGCCCTGCCCCCGGCGTTCTCCGGCATCATCATCTCCAGCCGCTACAACATCTACGTGCGCGAGGGCGCGTCCACCGTGGCCGTGTCCACCCTGGCCTTCGCCGCCACGATGCCCCTCTGGATCGTCGTCACCCCTATGATCGAGCATATGTTCGGCGCCTAAGGGGCGGCCGCGATCTCGCGATTTCCCTACGAATGAGAAGGTAGCGCTGCAGGACGTCTGCCCCAGCCTGCACTGGTTCAGAATCGGATTGTCGTCTTGGCCCAGTATGTTCCATTTTGGAACATACTGGGCCTTGCAAGGGAGTGTATTTAGGTTGCGACTGAGCGAGAGGAGTCCCGAAGTGAGCACGCAGCGTACAGGAGAGGCAAAGACGGTATCGCAGCGCAGGGCGGTTACGGGCATGGAGGCCGCGGCGAGTGCGGCCTACGCGCTGTCGGATGCGGCGATGATCTTCCCCATCACGCCGGCCTCGCACATGGCCGAGACCGTGGAGTCGTGGGCGGCGGCCGGACGCGAGAACTTCTTCGGGCACCCGGTCGTCGTGAAGGAGATGCAGTCCGAGAAGGGCGTGGCCGGAGCGCTGCACGGATGCCTCGCCGGCGGCGCGCTCGCCACTACCATGACGGCCAGCCAGGGCCTCATGCTCATGATCCCCAACATGTACAAGATCTCCGGCGAGATGCTGCCCGGCGTTTTCCACGTCACCACGCGCTCGCTCGCGGCCCATGCGCTGTCCATCTTCGGCGACCACCAGGACCTCATGGCCGTGCGCGCCACCGGCGTGGCCATGCTCGGCAGCGCGTCGGTGCAGGAATGCCACGACCTTTCGTGGGTGGCGCACCTGGCAGCTATCGAGGGCAGCCTGCCCTTCGTGCACTTCTTCGATGGCTTCCGCACCTCCGACGAAGTGCAGACCATCGACCTCATAGACCCCGCGGCCGTGCGCCCGCTCGTGAACTGGCAGGCCGTGAGCGCGTTCCGCCACCGCGCCATGGACCCGGAGCGCCCTGCCATCCGCGGCACCGCCCAGAACCCCGACATCTACTTCCAGAACCGCGAGGCCCCCAACGCCGCCTACGACGCGCTGCCCGCCATCGTGCAGAAGAACATGGACGCCCTGGCGAAGGTCACGGGGCGCCATTACCACCTGTTCGACTACGTGGGCGCCCCGGACGCCGAGCGCGTGGTAGTGACCATGGCCTCCAGCTGCGAGACCGTGGAAGCCGTGGTGCGCGACCGTGTGGGCACCGGCGAGAAGGTGGGGCTCGTGAAAGTGCGCCTGTACCGGCCGTTCTCGGCCGAGCATTTGCTGGCGGCCATTCCGACCACGGCCCGCATCGTGTGCGCGCTCGACCGCACGAAAGAGCCGGGGAGCCTCGGCGAGCCCCTGTTCCTGGACGTGCAGGCCGCACTCGCCGCCGCGCGTCCCACCGTGCGCGTCATCGGCGGCCGCTACGGCCTCTCCTCCAAGGAGTTCGCCCCCGCCCACGCCCTGGCCGTGTTCGAGAACATGGCCACGTCCGAGCCGAAGACGCGCTTCACCGTGGGCATTACCGACGACGTGACCCATCTGTCGCTGCCCGTGCGCGACTGGCTGCCCGCGCCGGTCCAGAAGCTCACCCAGGCCGTGTTCTACGGCTTCGGCAGCGACGGCACCGTGAGCGCCAACAAGGTGGCCGCGCGCATCGTGAGCGACGCGGTGGGCAAATTCGTGCAGGAGTACTCCTGGTTCGACTCGAAGAAATCGGGCGGCCTCACCATCTCCTATATGCGCTTCGGCGACGCTCCCGTGCGCGAGCCCTGGCTCATCACGCAGGCCGACTACCTGGCCTGCCACAAGGACATCTACGTGAAGCGGGGCTACCGCATGCTCGACCGGCTGCGCGACGGCGGCACCTTCGTGCTGAACGCGCCCTGGACAAGCGTGCGCGAGCTGGACGCGGAACTGCCCGCCGAGCTGCGCCGGGCCATCGCCGCCAAACACGCCGACTTCTACGTCATCGACGCGGCCAAGCTGGCTGCCGACGAGGGGCTCGGCCCTCGTATCAACATGATCATGCAGACCGCGTTCTTCCGCCTGACAAAGGTGATGGACTTCGACACAGCGCGCCAGCTGCTGAAAGAGAACGTGGCCCGCGTATACGCCTCGAAGGGGGCCGACGTGGTGGCCCGCGACCAGAAGGCCATCGACGCGGCGGCCGACGCCCTCGTGAAGATCGGCTACCCGAAGCGCTGGGCCGACGCGACCGACAACGACACCGCCCCCGCAAGCGATTACGCAGCCGGAGCCGGCGCAGCCCCGGCGGTGCGGCTCGGCTCGGTTGCCGGCGAGGATGCCTTCATCGAGAACATCTTCCGCCCCATGGACCAGCTGCGCGGCAACGAGCTGCCCGTGAGCGCCCTTTCCCCCGACGGCATCGTGCCGCCGGGCTCGGCCGAATACGAGAAGCGCTGCGTGGCCTACGAGATTCCGTCCTGGGACGCCACGAAGTGCGTGGAATGCTACGAGTGCTCGCTCGTGTGCTCGCACGCGGCCATCCGCCCCTACGTGGCCACGGCCGCCGAGCTCAACAGCGCCCCGGCTGCCTTCGACACCAAACCCGCCACACTGAAGGAACTTTCCGGCATGGCCTTCCGCATCCAGGTGTACCCGGAGGACTGCGTGGGCTGCGGCAGTTGCGCCGACAACTGCCCGGGCAAGGCGCTCGCCATGACGCCGCTGCACCGCGAGCTGGAAACCCAGAAGGCAAACCTCGCCTTCGCCCAGGCCAACATCTCCCTGAAGGACAGCCTGGTGCCCGCCGACTCCATCCCCGGCACCCAGCTGCAGAAGCCCCTGCTGGAGTTTTCCGGCTGCTGCGGCGGCTGCGGCGAAACCCCCTACGTGAAGCTGCTCACCCAGCTGTTCGGCGACCGCCTCATCATCGCGAACGCCACGGGCTGCTCGTCCATCTGGGGCGCCTACATGCCCTCGATGCCCTACACGGTGAACACCCACGGGCACGGGCCGGCCTGGGGAAACTCGCTCTTCGAGGACAACGGCGAGTTCGGCTACGGCATCGCCAAGGCCGTGAAGGTGCGCCGCGCGCACTTGGTCGACCTCGTGAAGCAGGCCGTGGGCGAGGCAGTCGATAAGGCGAGCAACGTGCTAATTGCTTCCACGGGAACGACGCAGGCTGGTTCCGTAGGGGGCGGCTTTAGTCGCCCCTCAGCCGCAAGCGGCACAGAGCAAAGCGTCAGTTCCGCATCGGTCGCGACCCAGGGCGGACTAAAGTCCGCCCCTACGGGGGACATGACGGAGCGAGCGAAAGAGCTGCTGACCCCCGCTTTCTCCCCCGCCACCACCACGCTGCTGAGCGACTGGCTCGCAGCGGCCGACGATGCCGACGCCGCCTACGACCTGGGCCAGGCGGCCCAGCGCGCCCTGAAGGCCGAACGTATGGCGCTTCCCGCGGAATCGGCCGCCCGCGCCCTGGCCGATGAAATTCTCGACTACGGCGAGATGTTCGGGAAGAAGAGCGTGTGGGCCGTCGGCGGCGACGGCTGGGCCTACGACATCGGCTACGGCGGCCTGGACGAGGTGCTGGCCTCGGGCGAGAACATCAACGTGCTCGTGTTGGATACGGAAGGCTATTCCAACACCGGCGGCGAGATGTCGAAGGCCACCGAGCTTTCCAGCGTGTCCGGCTTCACGCTGGACGGCAAGCCCACGCCCCGCAAGAACCTCGGCCGCATGATGATGCAGTACGGCTATGTATACGTGGCCCAGGTGTGCCTCGGCGCCGACATGGAGCAGACCATCCGCGCCCTGCGCGAGGCCGAAAGCTACGACGGCCCCTCCATCGTCATCGCGCTGTGCCCGTGCATCAGCTGGGGCATCAAGGGCGGCATGAGCACGAATTTGCGCGTGGCCCGCGAGGGTGTGCGCGCCGGCTACTGGCCGCTCTTCCGCTTCAATCCGGCCTTGGCAGCCACGGGCGCCGACCCGCTCACCGTGGACCCCCCCGCCCCCGACGACGACTTGGACGACTTCCTTTCCAAGCAGGATCGCTTCACCTCGCTTACCGCCCGCGACCCGCAACGGGCGGCCACCCTGCACAGCGAGCTTTCCAAAGACCTCGCCCGCGAGTACACCGAGCTGGAGCGCGAGGTGAAGGTATACGAGCCCTAGCGCCCCGCCGAAAACCCGCTTCTAAGAAGACGGGGGCCGACGCACTCCGCGTCGGCCCCCGTCTGCCGCCTCGGCAAAACCCGCTTACGGCATTGCCGGCACCTCGGTCGTGCCCAAGTCGTAGTAAACCGTGCTCGCCTTCAAATCCAACGTCGAGCCAGCCGCCGTACCACCCGCTCGCATAACAACCGATGCCAAATTTCCCTCGGCATCCAAATAGTAGTTCGCCGTCAGCGAGGTCAGCGTTTCCAGCCCGTCGAAGGCCACGGATTCTCCCAGCTTCGACACGTCAGCCTCCAGCACGTATTCCCGCGAGCCGTCGTTGTAGTCGTACTGGTCGATGACCCGGGCGCTGTCCACCACCGCCAGGGCCCTCTCAGAGCCTGTCGGATCCACGGGCGCGCCCGTGCGCTCGTCGGAGACGATTTCGTCATGCTGCACAACCACCACGCGGTCGCCCGCGAAGAACGTCATCACCGCATCGTCCTCGTTGCCGTCAAGCTCCACATAGGTTGCCCCCTTGGGCGTGTCAGCGCGGTCGATCAGCGCCTCCGCATACACCTCGTTCGTCTGAGCCTGGCCATCGGCGGTGCCGGTCACCTCGGTTTCCGTCTGGGTTGAAAAATTCGACGGCAATCCCTGAACGCAATCGCGCAGAGCTGCGGCGGCCTCATCGGTCCCAACCGTCACCTGCTTGCCCTCGGGCTCGGGCGCCGCCGGCACCTCGGTCGCGCCCCACTGGGAATAGCGAATAGCCGTCTCTGAGGAAGCTGGCACCGCGGAACCGTCCACATCGGCCGTGCCCTCCACCTTAACCACTTCCTCTACCAACTGCCCCGCAGCATTGATCCGGCAAATGTCCTCGGCACGGGTCACCTCATCCACCATGCCGTAATCACCCTCCGCTTCGCCCTCCTCGAAAACGAAGCGATACACCGTGTCATCGCCCTCGGTCGTCACATCCACGAGATTGTTCAGCGCATACAGAAAGCCGGCCGAGTTGAAGCCCTCCAGTTCTTCCTGGGCGGACTCCTCTTCCTGCACACTTGCGGTCACGTCCACCGGCATGTCGTCATCGATGCGGATGACCGTATCACCCTCCTGATAGAACTCGCCACCCGGCAAGAAGCTGTCGTCCTCGGCATACACGGTGTGCTGGCGAAAATCGGCGTCAAGGCCGTCGGTCTGGGCCGTGTAATGGATAACGCCCTGCTCGCCCGTACCCTCGGCACCCAGCGTATAGGCCTCTTCGTACTCGTAGGTATAGTTTGTCGGCAATGCCGTCATCTGCTCGTCGAAGGTGGCGTAGTCCAAACCCAGAACAGCGCCCTGCGAGCTGCCCTCGCTGTTGGCGGCATCTTCCGCGTTACCTCCCTGGCACGCCGCCAGCCCGCATGCCAGCGCCAAACCCGCAAGCGCGGCAACAGCGCGCCGCGCCCCACTCCGTACACCGATTCGCATTATTCCCCCTTCTCCCATGGAATGCCCGTAAGCTGTACCGCAGTCAATAGCGGTATTCAATGGTTTTAAGCAATATAGTACGCGAAATTTCGTGCTGTCAAGACACGGCCTCGCGCGTCGCTCGCGCCAATGCTCGCGCGTTGTCAGCCTCCCTATGTCAGATCAGACATATGTCCGATGAGGCATAAGATTATTCTATAGCCATGGATACCGCACGCACCGACCCACGACTGGCGGCTTTGGGCATGAGAATTCGCCGCCATCGAGAGACGCAGAACCTCTCGCAGGATCGGCTTGCCAAAATGATCAACACCGATCAGGCCTACATCTGCCGCATCGAGAACGCACAAGTGAACCCTGGTATCGTCACCGTGTTCGAAATCGCCGACGCCCTGGACGTCCCGCTTAACAATCTCTTAGATCTTTAGGCCTCGTCGGAAGCATCCTTTTTGGTGGTTCGGCGCCGACGCTGAGGCACGACGGTGTCGTCGCGCGTGAACTCCAGCAAGTCGCCCGGCTGGCAATCCAGCTCATCGCACAGCTTCATCAACGTCGAGAAGCGAATGGCCTTCACGCGACCCGTGCGGATGCGCGAAATGTTCACCGGAGATATGTCGATCCGCTCGGAAAGCTCATTGACCGACATCTTCCGATCGGCCATCACGCGGTCAAGCCTCGAGATAATTTGCATTGAACCGTCCTCGTCGTCATCACACCGTGTCATCACTCAGTTGCTGCAGCAGCGCCGCATAGCGGAACAATGCCGAAAGCGAGTACATAATAGCAGAGAACGCGAGCATGCCGACATTGAGGTTAATCGAGTCGGCGGGATATGCATCATTAATCCCGATACTGTAGCCCACCTCGGGAATAATGCTGTACGACATGCTGGCGGTGTAGACAAGCTCGAGAATAGCAAAAGCAAGCGCAAGAATAGCAATGAGCCTTAGCCGATTAGCCTGTTTTTCTGAAAACGGCGGCGAGCCATATCCCACTTCAGCGAATATGCGCACCATGAGATACAGGAAGGCAACGATCAGAAGCCCGTGAAACGCCACATAAATGAACGCACTCGCAACATTGGAAATACTCTGCCCCATGCCACCCGCAATAACACCGACAAGCGAAACCACCAACGTAAGCGAATAGAGAACCAGTGCAACGATAAACACGCACTTAATGCCTTGGCAAACTTTGCGTGCCACGCCCAAAGAGTACCTTAGGTCAGAATCATCAGTTTCATACATTTTTTACCTCCGTCGAGACGGCCCCAGATGGGGGCCGTCTCCTCATTGTCTCCTGCGCTAAATACCGATTCTTAAGCAGTGTTGGCCATCGGGCCCGAGGTATTGACATACCGTAAACGTTCCCGCGTCTCCGAAGAACAGCATGGCTTCACCTCCTCTCCTCGTCGCTTCCCACCATGGCTTGAAAAAGGAGTTGGTAATAGGTTTTCATCAGCGCGCAATAGGGATCGCGCGCCCGAACGTCGCCGGTGGCGAAAAAGGCACGAGCTCGGCATCCGCCGCCGCACAGATAGCGAATCTCGCAATCGGTACAGGCGGGCAGTCCCTCCACCGCGCAAGCCGGCGGACGGCGCTGCCGCAAGCAGGCATCGTCTTCCACCAGCGAGCCCACCTTGAAGGTGTCGTCGTGCAGCATATGGCACGGGTACACATCGCCATCGGCCGACACGCTAACCATGGAGCAGCCGGCCCCGCAACCCACCGTGGTGCACAAGCCCGTGTTCACCGGTGTATCGGCCACCGCCACGGGCCGCGTGCTGCCCAGCGCAAGCAGGGTGCGCGCCAGATGGGCCTGAGCTTCCTCGTCGGGCAGGGCAGCTGCAACCTCTGCGCCATCGGACGGTGCCGACAGCAGGCTGAAGTTCACCGTGGCGCCCAGCTCGTCGGCCAGAGCGCAATAGCGCGCCGCGTCATCGATGTTCAGGGCGTGCAGCGTGGGAATGATATGGGCCGCAATGCCCGCCTCGCGAATGCGGCGCACCGTGTCCGTCAGCATGTCGTACAGCGGCTTGCGGCGAATGTGCGGCACCGAGGCGCCTGACACGCCGTCGAAGGACACCGCCACCCGATCGGCCCAGGGTGCCAATGCCGCCAGCGCATCATCGCCCACACAGGTGCCGTTCGTCAGCACGTCCACGAAGCCGATGCCCGCCTCCTTCGCGCATTGGGCGATGGCGGGCAAATCGGCGCGCAGGAAGGGCTCGCCGCCGGATATCACCAATCGCTGCACGCCCGCCGCAGCCAAACGCCGCACCATGGCAGCCAGCGTCTCCAACGGCAAGTCGACCCGCGCATTGCGATCGTCCACCCCGGAGTAGCACCCCACGCAGCGCAAGTTGCAATGGTGGGTCACATGCAGGTAGGCCGACGCCAGCGCACCGGGCGCAGTGCCAGCCTCCCCCGGCGCACCCGCTTCCCCGCCGGGCGCACATGCCTCCTCGGCGAAGCCACCCCGCTTCAAATGCGCCAGCAAGTCGCCGCTGACCTCCGCGATTTCCGCTTCGGAAACTTCCTCGGCAAATAAACGGTCGCACAGCCGCGCGCCCTCTTCGGTCAGGCCGATAGCGTAGCCGTTCGACACATTGCCGATCATGGGCACGCCGAAGGGGCGATGCCGCACTACATGGGTGCCGAATCGCATGGAATCTCTCTTTCGCTGAGTAATAAAGTCAGCTTTTATTGTGAGTCACCGATATGCATCGGTTATGTACGATTCGTCATGAAATAGCATCTATTTAATGAGATTTGCTACGATGTCCACAGCTTCCGAAGACCGTCCAGCGATAGGCTATGGCCTCCGGCAGTTCTTCGCGCCCCTGAACGCAAAGGCGCCCCCGACAAGCGGGGGCGCCCCATCGCGTGGCAGCTCGCTTACTTGGCAGCCTTCTGCTGGGCCTCGTACTCGGCGTAGGTGATAACCTTCACCGCCGGGTTGCTCGGCGTGACCGGGGCCTCCAAAACGCCCTTCTCGGTAAACTCCTTCACCTCGTCGGCGGTATACCCCAGGCTCTCCAGAATCTCGGCGTTGTTCTCGCCCAGATCGGGGGCGCGGGTGTAGTCGGGCTTGAAGTTCGACATGGTGAAGGGAAGCCCGATAGTCTTGAACTTGCCGCGAGCGCCGCCCTGGTCAATCTCGGGGATGGTGCCGTCGGCCAAAAGGTCGGGGTCGTTCTCAATCTCGTACCAGTCGAGCACCGGGCCCACCGGCACGCCGGCCGCGCCCAGCTTGTCGGTCAGCTCGTACTTGTCGTACTGCTTGGTGTACTCCTCGATGATGGGGTACAGCTCATCCTTGTGCAGCTGACGGTTGTTCCACGGCGTGAACTTCGGATCGGTGGCCAGCTCGGGCTTGCCGATGGCCTCGCACAGGCCCTTGAAGGCCTTCTCGGAGTTCTGCACCACGATGTACACGTAGGCGTTGGGATCGGTCTCCCAGCCCTTGGCCTTGTAGCACCAGCCGATGACCTGGCCGCCCTCGGTGTTCTCGGCGCGCGGGATAGCGCGGCCCCAGTTCCAGTCGGGGTACACCTCATAGTGCGGCAGCGCCCCCAGGTTGTCCAGCATAATCTGATCGCGCAGCTTGATACGGCACAGGTTCAGCACGGCGTTCTGCATGGACTGGTACACGTAGCAGCCCTCGCCGGTGCGCTCGCGCTGCAGCAGCGCCGACAGCACACCGATGGTCAGGTGCATGCCGGTGTTGGAATCGCCCAAGGCCGCGGCCGACTGGGTGGGCACATTGAAGGAGCCCTCGTTCCAACCGGTGGTGGAGGCAGCTCCGCCGGCCGACTGGGCCACCGGCTCGAAGGCCTTCACGTGGGCGAAACGGCTCTTCTGGCCGAAGCCCTTCAGCGACGCCATGATGCAGCGCGGGTTGATGGCGTGCACCTGCTCCCAGCCGAAGCCCATCTTCTCCACATCGCCCGGGCCGATGTTCTCGATGAACAGGTCGGCCTCTTTCAAAAGCTTGGTCAGCACTTCCTTGCCCTCGGGCGTCTTCACGTTCAGGGTGAGCGACTTCTTGCCGGAGTTCAGCTGCAGGTAGTACACGCTCCAGGAATCGGCGATGTCCAAAAGCTCCGTACGAGTTGGGTCGCCGCCAGGACGCTCGATCTTGATGACCTCGGCGCCCATCCAGGCGAGCAGCTGCGTGCAAGAGGGGCCGGACTGAACCTCGGTCCAGTCGATGACCTTGATGCCCGCCAGCGGGGCAGTGGAATTCGCGTTTGTTGCAGTCACGGGAACACCTCACTTCTCTTAGGACGTACAATGTGCCACGCAATCCATTCTATGGAGCCGCCAAAAGCGCGGCGACGCTCGACGGCCTTTGTCATCGAGCGGTTTGCGGAACGTGGACGGAAGGGAAGGTGCCATGGGTGCGGAAAGCCAGAAGCTGAAGCTTTTGTACCTGATGCAGATGCTCTACGAGGAAACCGACGAGGATCACGGACTCACCACCCCCGCCATCATCGAGGGCCTGCTCGCGCGCGGCATCGATGCCGAGCGCAAGTCCATCTACCGCGACATAGAGACGCTGCGCTCCTTCGGCATGGATATTGTGAAGCTGCCCACGCGCCCGGTGAGTTACGCGCTGGCGAGCCGCACCTTCTCGGGTCCCGAGCTCATGCTGCTCACCGATGCCGTGCAGTCGTCGCGCTTCCTCACCCGCCGCATGGCGAACCGGCTCGGCGGCGGCGTGGCCAGCCTGGGCTCGCGCCACCAGGTGCGCTCCATCAAAAAGCACGTGCACGTGGAGGGCCGCATCAAGATGCAGAACGAATCGGTGTTCCATCATGTGGACACCATCCACGAGGCGCTGAGCCGCCGGCGCCAGGTGGCCTTCCGCTACGTGAAGTACGACGCGGCCAAGCGCCCCGTGGCCCAGAAGGACGGCCAGCTCTACCGCGAGACGCCGGTGCACCTCATCTACTCCGAGGGCTGCTACTACCTCATCGTCTACAACGAGAAGCACGCGAGCTTCCCCACCTACCGCCTCGACCGCATGCAGGGGCTGCGCATCACCGATACGCCGGCCGTGCGCAACGCGGCCATCGCCACCTTCGATGCCGAGGCCTACAGCGCCCGCACCTTCTCGATGTTCGGCGGCGACACCCGGCGCGTGACCCTGCGCGTGGAAGAGCCGGTCATGGGCGCGCTCATCGACCGCTTCGGGAAGGACGTGGAAAGCACTGTGGGCGACGACGGCGCGGCCCGGGCCTACGTGACCGTGGCGCCGAGCCCCGTGTTCTTCGGCTGGCTGGCCCAGTTCGGCCGTTCCATGCGCATCGAGGCCCCGCGCGACCTGGCCGATGAATACGTCGCCTACCTGCGCGACATTCTGGAAGACTACGCCTAAGGGGCGTGCGCCCCATTCAGGAGACGCCATGGACGAGCAACGGAAAAGTCCCACCCGCACCAAGGCCACATGGAAGCCCCGCGTCGACGAAGCCGACCCGCGCTTCCTCGCCGCAAACGGCATCACCCTGCTGCCCCTGGCCGGCGCCCAGACGGCCGCCTTCCGTGAGCCGGGCCGCGCGCCGGTGGCCGAACTGCCCTACCAGCGCGCCAATGCGGAGGGCGCGCTACCGGAGGCCGAGCCGCTGCCGCTGCTGAATGTGGGCGACTTGCCCACAGGCTTCGCGCTGGACTACGTCATCGTCGGCGGCTACGACGCTAATGCCGTGCAGGTGAGCTGGACGCTGCCGCCCGCGCCCGACGGCACGTCGCAGCAGCCGCAGTGGGTGATGCTGAAGACGTTTACCGGGCTGCAGGTGAAATACCCGCTGCCCGGCAAACGTGCTCCGATCGTGTTCGCCCTGGCCGATGAAGACGCCTACGTGTACTGCGACGAGCCCCGCTGCCGCGAGTGCACCTTCCGCTGCAAACAAGGATTCGCGCTGTACGTGGCCATCGCCGATGTGGGCATCGTGAAAATGCCGCTGTCGCCCAATCGGCCAGGAACCGTTCAACCGGCCGTTTAGGAGGCGGTATCGAACATGGGGGTGGAAAGGTAGCGCTCGCCCGTATCGGGCAGGATGATCACGATGTTCTTGCCGGCGTTCTCGGGACGCTGGGCCAGCTTGGTGGCCGCAGCCACCGCTGCGCCGGCTGAGATGCCCACCAGCAAGCCGTCGCCGGCGGCCAGCTCGCGACCGGCCGCGAAGGCCTCCTCGTCGGTGATGGGAAGCACCTCATCGTAGATGGCGGTATCCAGCGTTTCCGGCACGAACCCGGCGCCGATGCCCTGAATCTTATGGGAGCCCGCGCGCCCTTCGGACAGCACCGGCGAGCCAGCCGGTTCCACGGCCACCACCTGAATAGCGGGGTTCTGGGCCTTCAGATAGGCGCCCGTGCCCGAAATAGTGCCCCCTGTGCCCACGCCGGCCACCAGGATGTCCACCTTGCCGTCGGTATCGGCCCAAATCTCCGGACCCGTGGTGCGCTCGTGCACAGCAGGGTTCGCGGGGTTGTTGAACTGCGAGGGAATGAACGAATTGGGAATCTCGGCCGCCAGCTCGTCGGCCTTCGCGATGGCCCCCTTCATACCCTTCGCCCCTTCAGTCAGCACCAGCTCGGCGCCGTAGGCGGCCATGAGGTTGCGGCGCTCCACCGACATGGTCTCGGGCATGGTGATGATAATGCGGTTGCCGCGCGCCGCCGCCAGCGCGGCCAGGCCGATCCCTGTGTTACCCGAAGTAGGCTCGATGATCACCGTGTCGTTGTCGATCTTGCCCGCCGCCACCGCGTCGTCGATCATGGCCTGCGCGATACGGTCTTTCACCGAGCCGCCAGGATTGAAGAACTCCACCTTGCCGATCAGCGTAGCTGGCAGGTCGTGGGCTTGCTCGTAGTTGGTCAGCTCCACCAGGGGCGTGCGCCCGATCAGCTCCGCCACGCTCTTGTGCACGTTCATCAATGGGCTCCTTTCTCGTTGCCAGTCGGGGCCGGCCGGCATTCTGATTCGCTCAAACAGTCCTCGCTTTGTGGAAGTGCCCACTGGGTACTTCCAGTCGCTGCGGAACTCGCTCGGTCAGAACACCGGCCGTCCCCTCTTCGCTCTCCCACGATCGAAGAGTAGGGTACCCCGCGCTCCCGACCGGCGATGAGTCGCATTTGTCCTCATCCTACCTGTCAATAAGCGCCCGTCAACCGAGGACGTCATAGCGGTTTTCGATGGCCACCTCCCCCAAAGCGACATCCCCGCTTAGAATTTTCCCAGGCCACCATCAAAGCCATCGGTATATAATTCCTAGAAAGTTACTAGACTTTATCGGCCACCCGAGAAGCGACGGAGCACCCCATGACCCTGCAGCAGCTGCGCTACCTCATCGCCATTGCCAACCACGGATCCATCTCGGCCGCGGCGCACACCCTGTACGTGTCGCAGTCGAGCCTGTCGGTGGCCGTGCGCGACATCGAGCGCGAAACCGGCGTGACCATCTTCGAGCGCAGCAACCGCGGCATCACGCTCACGAGCGATGGCATCGAGCTTTTGGGCTACGCGCGCCAGGTGGTGGAGCAGGCCGATCTGATGGCCCAGCGCTATTCGGGCCGCGGCGATGCCGCCAACCAGGCTCAGCGCCTCGCCATCACCTCGCAGCACTACGCCTTCGTCGTGGAGGCCTTCCTAGAGCTGTCCGAGGAATACGAGGGGGACAGCTACAACTTCAGCCTGCGCGAGACCCGCACCTCGGAAGTCATCGAGGACGTGCGCGACTTCCGCAGCGATTTGGGCGTGCTGTACCTGTCGTCGTTCAACGAAAGCGTCATCGGGCATGCCCTGGAAGATGCGAACCTGTCGTTCAACCTGCTGTTCACCGCCCAGCCCCACATCTTCGTGAACGAGGCCCACCCCTTGGCCGAGCGCGCCGAGGTGACGCTGGACGACCTGACCGATTACCCTCGCTACGCCTTCGAGCAGGGCAACGCGAACTCGTTCTTCTACGCCGAGGAGCCCTTCGCCGAGCTGGCACACAGCAAGCGCATCGCCGTCAGCGACCGCGGCACGCTGTCGAACCTGCTGGCGCACCACAACGGCTACACCATCTCCACCGGAGTGCTGTCCAGCGAGATGTACACGGGCATTGCCAGCGTGCCGCTGGCCACCAAGGAGCTGATGCGCGTGGGCTACATCGTGCACAACGAGCGCCAGCTGTCCGACCTGGCCCAGCGCTACATCGAGAAGCTGAGCCTGTTCGTGGAAGGCTACCAGATCGGCCTGTCGGCCCTGTAGCCCCGGAAAAAGGGCGCTCCCGCCTCTGGAGTGCGACAAAGGCGGGAGCTATCAGGGGAAAGATAGAGAGAAAATCAAAGGTACCGGCCCCGGTGGAGGCCGGGCGGGTCGCCTACAGGCGGCCCAGCACGTCGAGTGCGGTGTCCACGTCCATGACGACGCCCAAGTCGCAGTGCTTCATGAGCGGCGCGTTCTTGTCTTTGTTGACAGACACCACGTAAGCGGCCTCGTTCATGCCCACGGTGTGCTGCACCTGGCCGGACACGCCCAGGCCGATGTAGATCTGCGGCTTCACCGTGGCACCGGAGACGCCCAGGTAGCGGCTGCGGGCAAGCCACCCCTCGCCCTCGGCGATGGGACGGGTGCAGGCCACCTCGCCGCCCAGCTTGTGGGCGATCTCCAGGGCCTTCTGCACGTTCTCCTCGGAACCGATGCCGCGACCCACGCAGATAACGCACTTGGCGGCGCCCAGATCGACGCGCTCCTCCTGGCGCTCTTCGGTGCCGGTCAGCTTCACCGGGCCCGCCTCCACGGCAGCAGCCTCTTCCACCACCTCGCCGCCGGCAACGCCGTCGGCGGCGAAGGTGCCCGCAGCCAGCAGCAAGATGGCGCCGGCGCCCACGCGCTCGGTGCGCGCGGCGGCACCACCGTACACCAGGTGAGTCACCTCGGCGCCCTCGCCGGCCAGCGTCATGCCGGACACGTCGTTCACTGCGGGCACGCCCAGGCGCACGGCCAGGCGGCCGGCCACCAGCGCGTCGCGCTTGCTCGCGGCGGCCAGCACCAGCGCGGGCTGCTCGCGCTTAATGGCGGTCTCGAAGACGCTCACCACATCCTCGGCCATGGCGCCGGCCGGAATCTCGCCGAAGTACAGAACCTTCGCGCCGAAGCCGGCAATCTCGTCGGCACCGGCACGGGAACCGGCGTACAGGGCCACGGGCTCGGCCCCCAGGGCGCGGGCGGCAGCGGCAAGCTCTGCATAGGCGGACGGGGCGTCCGCGAACATCATAATCTGAGTCATGGTCTTCTCGTCCTTTCCTACAGCTGCTCGCGAATGGCCGCGAGGATTTGGTTCACGGTATCGTCATCGGCGCCCTCCAAGATAGTGCAGGCGCGGTCCTTCTGCTCGGGAGCCAGCGTGCTGACCACCTCGATGGCCTCGGGCACGTCCGTATAGCCGATCTCATCGAAGCCCAGCACCGTGGTGGGCTTCTTGCCCGCGCCCAGAATGTCCTTCATCGAGGGGATGCGCGGATCGTTCATGCCGGCCACCACCGACAGCACGGCCGGCAGAGGCACTTCCAGCGTCTCCACCACGTCGTCCAGGGTGCGCTGCACGCGGGCGACGGAGCCGTCCAGCTGAATGGCGCTCACGGCGTTCACCACGGGCATGCCCAGCATCTCGCCCAGCTGGATGCCCACCTGCTGGGAGTACAGGTCGGCGGAACCCTCGCCGCACAGCACCAGCGACACGTCGTCGAGCGTCTTCACGGCGGCGGCCAGCACGGCGGCCGTCTTCGACGAGCCGGCACCGGGCAGGCTCGCGTCCTTCACCGCCACGTTCGCCTGGGGGCCACGGGCCAGGATGGCCTTCTTGAGCTTCGAATCCTCCACGGCATCGCCGCCGGCGGTCAGGCAGGTAAGGGTGGCGCCCTCCTGCTCGGCCAGCACGGCACCGGCCTCCACGGCGTTCAGATCGTAATCGCCGATCTTCAGCGCCGCACGCTCGAAGGACAGCGTGCGATCGGCCTGAACCTGGGCATCTTGCTCGTCGGGAACAATCTTGTAGCACACAACGATGTTCATGAATCACTCCTTAAGGTCATCGGTCTTGCGGCTTCGAAAACCTATGGAGCAAATACCGTGCCAAAAAGCAACGCCCCGCCGCACCCGGTTAACCCGAGTGGGGCGGGGCGTTGGGCGCAACCCGTGCGAAACCCCTCTACCAGCGTACCCGATCGGAAATGTCGTCCTCGTCGTCCAGCACGATGCGGGGGCGCAGACCCAGGGCGCCCATGCGCCCTCGCAGCTCGTCGGCCGTCACGCCCAAACGCTCGGCAATGCGACCGAAATCGCCGTCGCATTCGGAAGTCAGCTGACGCAGCTGGCGCCGCTCCCCCTCGGCGCGCAGGGCTTGGGCCCGCTGCTCCAGCGCCTCGCTGCCCAGCGACCACTCCAGCGACATCATGGGGCCGCTCGACGCCGAGCTTGCCACGTTCTCGATATAGAACGGCAGCGACGACAGCTGCACCCGGGCGCCCTCGCCCTCCATGATCAGGCAGCGCTCCACCACGTTGCGCAGCTCGCGCACGTTGCCCGGCCAGCTGTACGAACCCAGCGCCTGCACCGTTTTCTCGGGGAAGGGGGTGTGGGGAACGTTCAGCTGAGCCGACAGCTGCTCGTTGAAGTACTCCACCAGAAGGGGGATGTCGTCGCGCCGCTTGCGCAGCTGGGGCAGGTGCATCTCCACCATGGCCAGGCGGTAGTACAAGTCGCTGCGGAACTGCTTCTGGGCGATCAGGCGCTGGATATCCTGATTCGTGGCGGCCACCACCCGCAAATCCAGGGCCTTCGCCGTATTGGAGCCCAACTTCGTCACCGACGATTCCTGCAACACCCGCAGCAGGCTCACCTGCATGTCCACGGGCATTTCCCCGATCTCGTCCAGAAACAGCGTGCCCCCGTCGGCGAACTCGAACTTGCCCGTGGCGCCGTCTTCCCGCGCGCCGGTGAAGGCACCGCCCTCGTAGCCGAACAGCTCGGTGGCCAGCAGGTCGCGGGGCAGCGCGCCGCAGTTCACCGCCACGAAGGGCCCTTTGCGCCCGCTGCGGCGATGGATGGCGCGAGCCACCACCTCCTTGCCCGTACCGGTCTCGCCCAGCAGCAGCACGTTGGTGCGAATGGGGGCCACCTTGCGCACCAGGGCGTCGATGGCCTTCCACTCCTCGGTCTCGCCGATGTAGTCCACCGTGGCACCCGTGGGCATCATCTCGGAATCGCGCCGGGGCTTGGCGGGCTTCCTCTTCACGGGCGCCTCCTCAACCGGCCGCTCGTTTTCGAACACCATCACCATGAACGGCTCCACGCCGTCGATGTCCACTTTCCCGCAGCGCACCAGCGGCACCTCCACAGTCGCGCGCGACCGACCCTTCTTGAAGGGCACGCCCACCGGCTCGGTTGCGCCCTCGGACAAGCGCACCACATCGCGGAAGGTCATCGACTTGCCCAAGTAGGCGCCAAGGGACTGCGCACCGTAGGAATACGCGTCCCAGTCGGGGCACCACGGTCGCATGGGGGCGTTGGCGTGCAGGATGCGACCCTCCAAATCCACCAGCAGCGTCGGTGCCTGGTACAGGGACAGCAGCGGCTTGAAGAACTCCACCGTGGCGAGCAGCTGCGAATAGCGGGCACCAGCCACGAACAGCTCCTGGGTCAGCCGCACGCCCTCCACGCACAGATCCAGCGCCTCAGGCGGCAGGTTGCGGAAGGGGCTGTTGATGTTCAAGGAGCCGTAGTAGCGCCCGTCCACATCCAGGTAGGGCGCGGCCACACCCGAATAGCTCTGGGCGATGGCGCGGTAGTGCTCGAAACCGTCCACCCGCACCGGCTTGCGCTCGGTGGCCACCAGAGTGGCGTTGCCAGTGCCCACGTCCTTCTCGCGCATGAAGGTGCCGTAGGTGCGCGGGTACAGCACCATGGGTGTCATCAGCTCGAACACGAAGTTCTCGCCGTCCATCAGCGACACGTTCGATCCCAGAAGGCGCATGAGGAACTTCATGACAGGCGCAGTGGCCCGCAGCGACGCCTTGAACCGCTCGCGCTTCTCGCGCAAAAGCGACGTGTTCTCCTTCTCGAAGCCGCTCGACCACGGATCAAGTCCCATGGCCTTGCAGCGAAGCCACGAGGCCGCCACCTCGGGGCGCACCTTGTCCTCGATAATGGTGTTCGTGCTGACGAAGGCCTTCCATGCCTCCAAGGCGTGCTCGTCGGAATAAGCCATGGGCTTCCTTTCCCCGTTCTCGTCGTTCCCCTGTTTCCTACGTCGCGGCGGTCGCACCCCGCCGCGGCCCTAGCGCCGGCGCTGCGATTGCCGCGAAATGCCCAGAGCCTCGCGATACTTCGCCACCGTGCGCCGCTTTATCTCCACACCCTCGGCGTTCAGCATCTCGGTGATGGTCGCGTCCGACAGGGGGCGCCGTGCGTCCTCACCCGCCACCAGTTCCTTGATGCGCTCCTTGATGGCCAGCGACGACAAGGCGCTGCCGCCGCCCGCGCCGGTGGCGGGCAAAGCCGTGGAAAAGAAGTGCTTCAAGGGATAGGTGCCCCAGGGGGTGAGGATGTGCTTGTCGGCCACAATGCGGCTGACCGTGGACACATGCAGCCCCAAACCGTCGGCCACCTGCTGCATGGTAAGGGGCCGCATGGCGGCTTGGCCGTGGCGGAAGAAGCCGTACTGGGCCTCCAGCAGGTACATGCCGAAGCGGAACAGCGTGCGCTTGCGCTGGGCCACGTTGGCCAGGGCCGTATCGGCTTCGGTGCGCTTCTCGTCCAACCACGCCCGGGCGTCGGCGTCGCCGCTGGCCTGCACCCACGCCTCGTACTCGTCGTGGCGCACCAACCGCTCGGCCAACTCGCCCGCCACGCGCACCGCAAACGACGTTCCGCGCCGCTCCACCACCAAATCGGGAACAACGTACACCGTGTCCTTGCGCTGCGAGAAGGAGGACCCGGGACGCGGATCCAACCCGGCGATGAGCTCGCGTATCTGGGCCAACTCGTCGAGGTTCACATGGTAGGTGCGCATGAGCCGCGTCGTGCGGTTGTCGGCCAAGTCCTCCAGGCTCTCTTTGATCATCAGGCGGGCGACGGCTGCCCCGGGCATTCCGTCGTCCAGCTGCAGCAGCAGGCATTCCTGCAACGTGCGCGCGCCCACTCCGCGCGGCGTGAGCCCCTGCACGAAGGCCAGGGCCCGCTCGCCCGCTTCCCCGTCGCAGCCCACCTCGGCGCACAGTGCGGGCAGGCTGCCGTCGAAGTAGCCGTCGTCGTTCAGGCAGTCGATGATCGCGTGGATGAGCGGGCGAGGCACATCGCTGGCAGCGGCGCCGTCCAGCTGGGTGCGCAGATGACAGGCGAGCGTCTCGGTTTGGCAGCATTCGTCGCGCACGCGCCCCATGTCGAAGCCGCCCTCCTGCTGGCGCATGCGCAGCCGCGGACGAAAGTCGCCGTCGGAGGGTGCCCAGTCGTCACGTTCGGAATCGTCCTGCAGCACATCGTCCAGCGCCACGGTGAAGCCGTCGGAATCGAAATCGAGCAAAGGGTTGCGCTCCACCAGAGCCTGCACGTAGGCGGAAAGCTCGGTAACGGGCAGCGCCAGAACCTCCAGGCCCTGAATGGCCGCCGGGGCCAGATGGGCGCGTTGCGTGGTGGCCGTGCGCGACCGAGACTCGATACGAAGCGACGACTTCGCCGGTGCGACCATACAACCCCCTGAGCTCTCTCGCGGCCCTCACAAGCAAATCGTGCCAAGGGTTGGGTCGTCATCAGACGCATTTGCCCCCCAACTTTTACCAAATGGTAAACAGAGGGCGAAGTTTTCCAACTTTTGACACGATCATTGCATCTCTAGCATGATTTCTGCTATGCACTGAGCATACTACCCCCCCCCAAGTACCGTCAAGGAGAAAATCATGACCGCTTTGCTTGCCCATAATCCCGATGGGGCAACGCCGGATGTCGTTCTGCGCGAAGCAACGGCCGGCGACGCCGACGCCATCGCCGGGCTGGCCGCCGAGGCGGACATCGACGAGCTGTCGGATCGCGGGCGCCTTTTCGTGGCCGAGCAGAACGGCGAGACGGTGGGGTTCATCCGCCTCGTGAAGGCAAACGGGATCTGGCACGTGAACCCCGTAGTGGTAACGGGCAGCTGCCGGCGCACGGGCATCGGGGCCGCCCTGATGCGCTTCGCCCGCAGCCGCTTCGGCGAGTTGCGCTTCGTCGCCCGGGGCTATGCGGTGCCCTTCTACGAGGCCCTGGGCTGCGAGCCGGTAGCGTGGGACGCCATAGCACCCCTCATCGCCGCCGATTGCGACGACTGCTCCATGGCGCCCACCTGCGGCGCCACCCCCATGCGCATGTCTTAGGCACGCGTCTCCGCCTCACCCCCATCGGAAAATACGAAACGGGCCCGTCCCCCTCCCCGGGACGGGCCCGCCTCTACCGCAGCCTGATGCCTAGCGCGGGTTCTTCGCCGCAGGGGCCGGATCGGCCGGGCCGGCGTAGGTCTGCACGATGCTCGCGTAGGTGCGGGCCTCGTCGCCCACTACCTCCAGATCGGTATCCATCCAGTTCCGACGGCGGATAGCCACCAGCGCCCAGTCCTTCGCGGTGCCCTTGATGTAGTTCTCGTCATTCGGCTCGCCCATGGCCCACAGGTCACCATCGGGCATGGTCAGCTCCAGATACATGGGAACCTCGGGTTTGAACTCCTTGCCGTTCACGTTGTACATGTTCGGACGCCCCTGCCACGACAGGAACAGCGTGGAGGCGATGCGCGCCTTCACCGGCACGTCCAGCCCCAGCGCGTCGTAGATATCCACCGAATGGGCCCACAGCTCCATCAGACGGGCGCTGGCCAGCGAGCGCACCGACATGGGCGGGATGCCCGCGGCCCACGGCACGCGGCCCTTGGGGCCGGCCTCCATGAAGGCGGCGTCCATCAGCGTGCGCTGCTCGCGCCACCAGTTCAGAATCTCGGCACCCGACTTGTCGCGGTAGGCCAGCACGTGATAATGCTCGTCCTGCTCGGAGGCGGCGTCGGCCACGGCGTTCACCGACTCGCCGCGTCCCGCCAGAAGCTCCACGGCGCAGTAGTCGAAGAACGCGATGTGGCAGATGACGTCCTTCAGCGTCCACGTGTCGCAGTAGGAGGCCATGCGGTTCCAGTCCTCCTCGGTGAAGTCGGCCACCAGCATATCCACCGCAGCCTGCTCAGCAATAAGATCGTCAACCGGATTAAAAATCTCTGCCATAACGTGATGCCCCTTTCATTCAATTCCGTCTGTTCATTTACCAACCGCGGGTTCGCCCAAGGAAGTCGGCGAGGGCCCAATGCGGGCGGCCTGAAGGCCGCCCCTACGGGGGCCGCTCCCCGCCGGCTCGCCCTATTTGCGACCACCGGGCGGCCTGAAGGCCGCTCCTACGAATATGCGCTCCCCGCGGATTCGCCTTCCTCGCGGCCATGCGGGCGACCTGAAGGCCGCCCCTACGGGGGCCGCCCTGCTGGTTCGTCTCATCCCTTCCCGTAGGGGCGGGCTTTAGCCCGCCCGGGAAAACCGGGAGAGAATCGCCTGCGGCCCTCTTCCCCTTAGTTCTTGAAGGGCTTCTGCAGGGCGCGGCCGGCGATGTGGATCATGATCTCGTCGGTGCCGGCGCCGATGCGGTACACGCGCTGGTCGCGCCAGATGCGCGAAATGCGGCTGTCCTTGGTGTAGCCGATGCCGCCCATAATCTGCAGGGCCTTGTCGCACACCTCGAAGGCGGCGCGGCCGCAGTACAGCTTGGCGCAGGCCGAATCCACCATCACCGACTCGCCGCGGTCGATCATGGCGGCGCACTTGAACACCCAGTTGCGCATGTTCTCGATCATGATGTACATGTCAGTGATGTGCTCCTGGATAAGCTGGTTGTTGCCGATGGGCTTGCCGAACTGGATGCGCTGGGTGGCGTAGCGCACGGCGTCCTCGTACACGCACTCGGCAGCACCGAGCGACTGGGCGCAGGCCAGCACGCGCTCCACCTCGAAGTTCACCATGGCCTGCATGAAGCCCTGGCCCTCAACGCCCACCAGGTCCTTCTCTTCCAGCTCTACGTCGTTCAGCGACATCTCGCAGGTGTTGCCCATGTTCCAGCCGATCTTGTCCAGCGGATCCATGGTAATACCCGGCATCAGGTTGCCCTCGTCGTCGTGCAGCTGCACCCACCACATAGAGAACTTGGAACGGTTCGCCTTTTCGTTCGGATCGTCATCGGCGTTGCGGGCCACGCACAGCATGTACTTGGAATTGAAGGCGTTGGTCATGAACGACTTCGAGCCGTTCAGGTACACCTTGCCGTCGCGGCGCTGATAGGTGGTGGCCAGCGAGCTGGAGTCGGAACCGGCACCGGGCTCGGTGAAGCCCAGCACGAAACCGGGCTTGCCCGCCATTACCTCGGCGAAGCACTGCTCCTGCTGCTCGGGGCTGCCGAACTCGGTCATGTCCTTCAGCGAGCACAGGTTGCCGTACACGTAGATGGGCGCGCCGTTCTTGCACACGCGCTCGGCCACCAGCATCAGCGTGGTCACGTCCACGGGCGTGCCGCCGAAGCGCTCATCAACGCCGAGCATCTGGAAGCCGTTCTCCAGCAGCGCATCGGTGAACTCCTGGGGCCACTCGTGCTTCTCGTCGCGCTCCTTGAAGTACTCCTCGGTGCCGTAGCGCTCCATCAGCTCGTCGAGGCTCTCGAGCAGCAGCTCCTGCTCGTCGGTCAGAATCATGTCCATGCCCTTCTGTCCTTTCTCGTGGTCTAATCCCCGCGCACGGGCTCGTAGCGGTTCAAGCCTCCGTGCACCTCCCTGCGCACCTGCCCCGTCTCCACCAAGTGATCCAGGTGGGCCGCCGTCTCGCTGACGATGATCCAACGCTGGATGATGGGGATGTCGTCCCAGGCGTCATAGGGAATGTTCCAATGAATAGATTTAGCAACTTCCGTGCCAGTCATGCCGGGACGCGCTTCCAACGCCGCGCAAATCTCCCCCAGACGCTGACGGTGATGATCTTGCAGCCATGCGATGCGCGCGGGCATCGCCGCGGCCTGGGCCCGCACATCCACAAAGCCGTGGGCCATGCAGGCGGCCTGCAAGGTGAAAGGCGTCACTTTCCGCAGGCTGGCCAGATAATCGCCCAGGGTATCGCGCCGGCCCTCGAAGGGCGCGATGTTCGGCGAGCTGTTCATCAGCACATGGTCGCCGAAGAACATCACCTGGGCGCCGCGCAGATACAGGCAGGTGTGGCCGGGCGTGTGGCCGGGCGTGGCCACCACCTGCAGTTCCCACGGCCCCACTTGCAGCACCTCGCCATCGGCCAGGTTCACGAAGGTGTCGGGCACCGGCCACTTCACCCGCGGAATGAGCGCCGCATCCGTGGCCATCAGCTCGTCGATATCGGCGTGGTCGAACCCCTCGACCTCAAGACGCCGCTTCATGGTGCCCCGGTAGACGCTCTCCCCCCGGGCGCGGAACAGCGCCTCGTCGGCCGCGCTCAGATACACCCGCGTCTCGGGTGCGGCCACGGCGGCGGCCAGACCCAAGTGGTCGATGTGGAAATGGGTGAGGAAGATGTCAGTGCGGGCCATGTCCACGCCCAAATCCTCCAGAGCCAGATGCAGCACCTGGAAGGAGGCCTCGTGGCTCGTGCCCGGGTCGATGAGCAGCCCGCGGTCGGCGGTGCGCAGGTAGTACACGTTCGTGTAGCCGACGGGCGTGCCACCCGAGAAGGGCACCTGGATAAGGTAGATCTCCGGGTCGTTCCACACCTTTTCGTGGAAGCGTGGAGCCGCCTGCTCCTTATGGGCATCGAAGTAATCGACGATGGCGCTCTTGCGCACCTTCCCGGCGCTGTCACGCCCCATATCGTCCATGAACACCACGTAGCGGGGCTTCTTGTAGCTGGCAATGGCCTGCTTGCAGTGCTCCTGCACCATGGTGGCCGTCAGCACCGCGCCGGGGCGCGGCTGCACCACTGCGGCCACGGCTTCCCCCATCACCGGATCGCTCGTGCCGAACACCAGGCAGTCGTCGATATCGGGGTGCTCGCGCAGCACCGATTCCACCTCGGCCACGAACACGTTCTCGCCGCCCGACTTGATCATGTCCTTCTTGCGCGACCGAATGAACAGATAGCCCTCGGCGTCGCGACACATCATGTCGCCCGTGCGCAGCCAGCCGTCCTCGGTGAAGGCGGCGTCGGTCAGATCGGGCTGGCCGAAATAGCCGTCCATGGCCGCCTCGGTGCGGATGAGCGCCTCGCCCACCTCGCCGACGCCCACCTCGCGCCCCGTCTCGTCCACAATCTTCACCTCGGCATAGGGCATGGGGCGCCCCACGCTGCCCAGCAGGGGCGACTCCTCTTCCAGCATGGCCCGGGTGATGCGCAGGCTGGTGCCGGTACCGCTTTCCGACTGGCCCCAGCCGTAGTTCAGCTCGGCGCGGGGGAAACGCTCGTACACCGCGCGGATCATAGCCACCGGCGCCGCGCCCGCCGCGCTCTGCACGATGCGCACCGAGGACAGGTCGAACTGATCGATGGTGGGGCAGCGCAGCAGCCGCTGGTAGGTGGTGGGCGGCAGCAAGATCATATGGGTGACCCCATAGGCCTCGATATCGTGCAGAATGCGCTCGGCGTTGAAGGCCTCGCAGATGATGAGCGCGGCACCGGTGGCGAAGGCGCTGGTGAACCAGCTGTGGCCGCCGTGGTGCTCCAGCGGACACTGCACCAGCACCACCGCACCCCGCTCGCGGGCCATGCCGTTGGAATCGGTCACGCTGGACAGCTCCACCAGATCGGCCCGGTGGCTGCGGGCGGCTCCCTTGGGCAGCCCGGTAGAGCCTCCGGTGAACTGAATACGCGACAGGCGCGCGCCACCGGCGGCCAACGGCGGCTCATCGGCCGCGCACTGCGCCAGCAGCGGCTCGGTCGCACGGGCGAACGGAACGTCGCCGCCCAGACTGAACAGCTGCACGGGATGATCGAACTGCTCGGCAGCCTCGGCCACCGCCGGGGCGAAGCGGGCATCGAACAGCAGCACCGACGCCTCGCCGGCGTTCACCAGATAACCCACCTCCCGGCCGATCAGCTTGAAGTTCAGCGGCACGGCCACCGCCCCGATCTTCTGCACGGCATAGTAGATCTCGGGAATTTCCGGGCAGTTCGCCAACAGGTAGGCAACCTTGTCGCCAGGCCGTACTCCCGCCTCGTCCCTCAGCAGATGGGCGAAGCGGTTCACCCGCTCGTTCATCTGACCGTAGGTGATGGCCTCCCCCTTGAACACCACCGCCGTGGCCCGGGGCCGCTCGGCTACGCTGGCCAAGAACGGCTCCGCCACGTTGTCGTACTGGAAAAATTGCATCAGCTTCCCATCCTCCGTTCCATATCATGCCGCCTGCGGACATGACGTGCCGCCCCGCGGGGCGGCCCAAAGGGAAGGGGCCGACCGCCGAGGCCGGCCCCTGCTGCGTGCTACTTCGCGAACCGCTCCATGGTCTTGGCGTAGGCGGTCGTGGTGGTGCAGAAGGGCGATGCGGTGGACTCGGCTTCCAGGCAAGCGCCCAGCGCCTCGTCGGAAAGCGCGTTCATCATCGTCTTCGTGATCTGAATGGAGGCATCGGGCATCGCCGACAGCTGCTGGGCGAAGGCCATGGTCTGCGCCTCCAATTCCCCATCGGCGAACAGGCGGTTCACCAGCCCCCAGTCACGCATCTGGACCGCGGGAATCTTGCCGCCGATGAACAGCAGCTCCTTGGCCCGCTGAGGACCCACCAGCTCGGGCAGCATCTTCATCATGCCCATCTCGGGAATGATGCCGATCTGGCAGAACGCCGGCACGAACTGGGCGCGCTCGCTCGCGCACACCAAGTCGCTCGCCAGGGTCAGGGCAAAGGCCCCGCCCACGGCATAGCCGTCCACCATGGCGATGACGGGCTTGGCGATGGACCGGATGGTGCGAACGGCGTTCAGATAGCGGCGCAACGTCTTGCGTGCCTGCTCGGGCGTGGGCTTGCCGCCGTCGCCCTGGTTCAGGTCGCCGCCGCTAGAAAAGTTCTCGCCCACTCCGCGCAGCACCACCACGCGCACCCCATCGTCGGAGTCGGCGGCCTGCAGCTGCGCGGTCAGGATGTCCATCATCTCGGCCGAGATGGCGTTTTTCTTCTGCGGCTGGTTCAGGTAGATCACGCGGATGCCGTCGCCGGCATCTTCCGCGTACACCACTGCTCTCTCTTCGGTCATGGCCTCTCCTAGATCGCGCAGGCGGCCACGTAACCGGCCTTGGTGGCGTCGGCGATGCGGCCGGGATTGTCGCAGTCGCCCACCAGGTACACGTCCTTCACCGCCGGCTTGATCTTCTCGCCCAGCTCGCGATTGGGATCGAGGCCCAGCGTGAGGGCCACGGTCTTGCCGGGCACGAAGATGGTCTTCTCGTTGCCCTCGCGGTCGGCCTGGATGCACTCCACGCCGTCCTCGCGAATGGCGGTCACGCGGGTCAGCGGGTACAGCGACACGTTGTCGGCCTTCTTGAAGGAGCTGGTGAGGCCGAAGCGCTCAGAGGGGCTCACGTCGTAGCCGATCTTCTTCTTTTCCTCGATGATGGCCGTGGTGCGCCCCGTCTCCATGCACAGGTGCCCCAGCTCGCAGCCGGGCAGGCCGCCGCCGATGATGGCGATCTCGCGACCGATGGGCCAGTTCATCTTCGCCGTCATCTCGCGGGCGAACGAGGGGGTGTAGTAGTGCTTCAGGAAGAACGCGCCGCCGCCCCACATGATGTTGTTGAACAGGCCCTTCTTGCCATGGGGCTTATGACCGTTCAGCATCTCCAGGAAGTCGTGGGAGGAAATGACGTTCTTGCCGTCGGCGCCGGGCACGTCCAGCCCGATGGGCGCGCCGCCCGTGGCCACGATGGCCGCGTCGGGCTTCACCGAGGCCACCAGCGTCGGCGTCACCTCGGTGTTCAGGTGCACGGTGATCTCGGGGTGCTTCTCCATCTCGTTGAACAGGTAGGTCAGGTAGCGCTCGTGGTAGGGGCTGAAGATAGAGCTCATCTTCACGCAGCCGCCCAAGCGCGGCCCCTGCTCGTACAGGTCCACCTTGTGCCCGCGCTGGGCCGCCGTCAGCGCCGCGTTCAGGCCGGCCGGGCCGGAGCCCACCACCATCACCTTCTTGGGCGTATCGGTCTTCGGGTACATCTCGTGCAGCAGCTCGGGGCCCAGATGCGGGTTCACGCCGCAGTACACCAGCGAAAGCCCGCGGGACACCACATCATCGATGCAACGGCAGCACACGATGCACTTGCGCATGTCCTTGGTGCGGTCCTCCATCACCTTCAGCGGCAGGGCCGGGTCGGCGATGGAATAGCGCAAACCGGCGATGACATCGCACTTGCCGTCCTGCAAATTCTGCTCCATGATGGTGGGGTCGGTGTTGCGATAGCCCTGGCCCACCGGCTTTTTCGCCACGGTCTTGATCTGCTCGGCGATGTACATCCAGTGGCCGTCCTCGATACCCTTGGTGGTCAAGGGCACGCTCGTCTCGTGCCAGCCCACCGACAGATCGTGCAGGTCAAGCCCGGCCTCTTCCATCCACACGGCAATCTGCTTGGCCTCGTCCATGGAAAGGCCCGGGCCGTTATCGGTCTTGATGAAGTCCACCGGCGACCAGCGCACCACGATGGGGAAATCGGGACCCACGGCCGCGCGCACCTCGCGAATGACTTCCAGGGTCAGACGCGCGCGGTTCTCCAAGCTGCCGCCGTACTGATCGGTGCGGTTATTGGTGGCCTGGCTCATGAAGCGGCTGAGGATGCCACCCACACCGGCCATCACCTCCACGGCGTCGAAGCCTGCTTTCTTGCAGACCAGCGTAGCGTTAACGAATTGCTTCTTGAAGGCCTCGATCTGCTCCAACGTCATGGTCTTGAAACCGCTCATCATAGGAATGACAGCGATTTCAGACGGGCCGTAGGGGCTTTCCTTGGTTTCCGCATCGGGCTTCCAATCGTGCACATAGTAAATTTGAGCGCAGATAAGACCATCGTGCTTGTGCACGGGATCAACCATGTACTTCTTCAGCTCGGGAACGCAGCTCTCGTCGTAGGCCATGGGCAGCGGATGCAGCCCGTCGCCCTCAAAGCGCTGCCAGGGACAGATGGTCTGAATAATCATGCCGGTGCCGCCCGCCGCACGCTCCTCCAGGTAGTTGGCGAGCATCTCGGTCGGGTGGTTGTCCTCGGTCACATAGCCCTCGCCCGGCGACATCGACGTGGTGATCATGCGGTTCCTCAACGTCACGCCGTTCACCTTCAGCGGCGATCCGAGAATGGGATATTCTTTGCTCATGGGTTCTCCTTTTCCTTCCAATCCCTTGTCTCTCTTACCCGATTAGCTACTCGTCCCTCTTCCATACTTTGTGGGAGACGGCGATGGTGAGGGGCACCATCGCCACACCGATGAGGTACAGGGCGATGACCACGACGAAGCACAGGTCGTAGGAACCCGTGGTATCGTAGATCATGCCGTAGACCACAAAGGAAATAGCCGTGAACACGAAGATGCCCGTAGACACCCAGGAATAGATCTGCGAGTAGTTCAGCGATCCGAACGACTCGCGCGCCAGCATGGGCGCGATAACCGTGAGGCCGGCGTAGCCGCCGCCGAACACCACCATGCCCGCGTAGAACACGGCGACGTTCGATCCGGCCACGAAGGCCAAAAAGATGCCGAGCGCACCGCTGGCCGCCGAGATCACGCCCGTCCAGCGCACGCCGATGCGGTCGTTTAGGGCGCCTAGCACCAGCTTGAACACGATGCCGCCCACCATCATGATGGACACGGCCATGGCCCCGGCCGCCGCGCCCAGCTCGGTGCGGGCGCAGAAGGCGGGAATCTGCTGGAAGAACGCCGCGCACATCACGAAGATGCCCGCCACGATGATCAGCATGTACAGGCCCGGGGAACGACGCGCCTGCTCCATGGTGGCGCCGTTCTCGAAGGTCAGCTCCTCTTCCCGCTCCACCGCCGACTCGCCGGGCTTGTGCTCGGCGCCCACGGGGATAAGCCCCATCACCGCCGGGCTCTTGCGCACGAACAGCACCGTGAGCACCACCGACAGCACCGTGGTGAACAGGGACATGATGGCGCGGGCCGTCTGCCAACCGTAAGCGTCGATCATGCCCTGGCCGAGCGGGCTGGCGAAAGCGCCGAGCAGGGAAAGGCCCGCCGCCGTGATGGAGATGGCGATGCCGGCATTCTTCTCGAACCAGGCGTTGATGAGCACGGGTGCCGCCAGGTACATGAAGAAACCCGCGGTAACGCCGAACACCACGCCGTACAGGTTCCACTGCCACAATTCAGTGGCATAGGCGCTCGCCCAAGAAGCCAAGCCGAAAACGAGGGATACGGCCGCGAGGATCCAGCGCGGGTTGCCTTTCTGCAGCATGCGACCCGCGAAGGGGGCCACGACCGCCGACACAAGAGGCTGAATGGTGCGGTACATGGTGGTATCGGTCTGTGTCCAGCCGAACTGGTCCATAACCGGCGCGACAAAGATGCCCGACGTATTGGCAATGATTCCGGTGGGGATAGAATAGAACCCCAGACATCCGATAACGACAAGCCACGCCCAGATCGTGCTCTTCTTCTGCATTGCGTTCATTGAACACCTCCTCGCCCACAGGCGTTAGAAGCTCAATACCATTAGCAATGCAGTGAGCAAATACCGTGCCAGATTAGGAAGCGCTCTCCTGCAGGTTCAGCTCCTCGCCCGCAAGGGATGCCCCGCAAGACTGCCACGAGCGACGGCAGAGGCGCACCGTTACCGGGCACAGCAGGGCAGAGGCAAGGTAAATGCCGATGACCAGCAAGAAGTCCACAGTGAACGAGCCGGTCACGTCGTAGAGGAACGCGAAGGCGAACGAGCCCACGGCGCTGGCAACGGAGATCGCCATGCACACGTAGGAGTAGATCTCGGAGAAGTGAGCTGTGCCGAACCCCTGGCTGCCCAGCATAGGCGAGACAATGGAAAGCGACGAATAGCCCAAGCCGTAAATGCCCACGCCCACAAAGAACATCGCGGCGCTCGAGCCGCTGAACAGGGCAATGGCCACGCCGACGGCACCGCCGAAGCCGGCGATCATGCCCGTCGGCACGGCGCCGACGCGATCGGCCAGCCAACCGAGCAGCGGCTTTCCCGCAATAGTTCCTATCATGATGGCCGACACCGCGAAGGCCCCCACCTCGGCACCCAGCGGCCCTACGGCGCAAATGGAAGGCACCTGCTGCATGAAGAAGGCTCCCATGGAGAAGCATCCCGCAACCACCATGAGCAGGTACAAGCCAGGAGAGCGCAGCGCCTGGCGCACCGTGGCCCCCTCGCGCACCACCTCCTGTCCCTCGGACGCATCCGACAGGGGCACCGGACGCCCATAGGCCTTGTCGGCCCCATAGGGCAAAACGCCTATGGACTCGGGCGAGGGGCGTAGAAGCAACGCGGTCAGACCCGCAGATACCACCATGCACACAAGGCTCGTGGACACCCGCGCCACTTGCCAGCCATAGGCCGTGATCAGCATCTGCGTGACAGGGCTCGCCAACGCCCCGAACACACCGATGCCCGCGCTGGCGATGCCAATGGCAAAACCGCTCCGCCGGACAAACCAGCGATTGATAATGGTGGGCACGGCGAGGAACAGAATGAAACCGGAGCAGAAGCCGTAGGCCACGCCGTAGAGGTTCCACTGCCACGGCTCGGTGAACGTCACGCAGGCCGCCGTGGAAACGCCTATGATGATGCAGATAATGGTCAGCACCCACCGCGGATTGAAACGGGCGAGAACCATGCCCGCCAAGGGCGTCACCGCCGCGGCCACCAGCTGCTGAATGGCCATGTACAACGTGGCTTCCGTGCGAGACCAGCCGAATTGGTCCATAACGGGTGTGGCATACACGCCCGCCGTATTGCCGACAACGCCCACCGGCATCGCGTAGAAGGCCAAGCAAGCGACCACGATGACCCATCCGTAATGAATGCGCGGTTTTGCTCCCATAGCGAGAAACGCCCTCCTTCATTGAGAAGTGCCGGGGCCCAATTCGCCGGGATCGTCCCTGTCGGGAACACATCCAGCGGGGCACCCGGCACCTTTTTGCACCTGTGCTTTACCCGAACGCGCCTAGCCGAACGGGGTCTCTTCCTTCTTCAGCAGCTTTGCGTCGTACATCGCGGCGATCTGATCGGGGGTGGCGCCCAGCTCTTCCAGAATGTCCTCGTTGTCGGCGCCCACAAGCGGCATGCCGCGCCAAATCTGACCCGGATTGTTCTTCAGCTTCGGCACGATGTTCACACCGCGGATGGTGTCGTCGTTGTAGGAGTTCTTCCATTCCGTGAAGCTCTCGCGAGCGATGTAGTGCGGGTCCTTCTCGGCGATGGCGAAGTTGTAGATGCGGCTCGCCGGCACCCCGCACTCCAGCATGATGCGCTCGGCCTCCTCGGCGTCGTGCTCGCCGAAGAACTTCTCCATGGCCGCCTCCAGCACGTCGCCGGCCTCGCTGCCGAAGGGCACCACCGGCGTGCCCACGGGGAACAGGTCGCTGCCGTATTCCAGACCGAAAGCGGGAATGGCCTTCTTCACCACGCCGGGACCCAGAATGAGCACGTAGATGGGCACACCGTCCTTGCAGATGTAGGTGCCGTAGCCCGCCGACGAGGTGGAGTGCGAGCCCTCGCGCACTGGCAGGGCCCCGGTGTTCAAGTAGTTCACCGCATAGAAGCCCTCGCAGCGCAGCATCGACTCGTACTGGGCCACGTCCACGCTTTCGCCCTGGCCGGTCTTGCTGGCGTTGATGTAGCCGGCCAGCGCG
Source organism: Adlercreutzia wanghongyangiae (assembly GCF_035989245.1). Classification (NCBI taxonomy): domain Bacteria; kingdom Bacillati; phylum Actinomycetota; class Coriobacteriia; order Eggerthellales; family Eggerthellaceae; genus Adlercreutzia; species Adlercreutzia wanghongyangiae. Next base: position 41,985 of record NZ_JAYMFF010000014.1, read on the forward strand.
CCCAGATCGGCCATGAAGCCGGCATAGTAGTCGGACACCTGGGGGAAGGCCAGCACGGGCAGGCGATCGGGGAACCCGTTCATGTCCATGAAGCAGCCGAAGGCCTGGCCGATGCCGTCAAACGAGGCACGGCCGATGTAGTCGGGATCGCCCGTTTGGCCGAAGCCGGAAATGTGCACGATGGTCAGGCGCGGGTTGATCTCCCACAGCACCTCGTCGGGCATGCCCCACTTGGCCATCTGACCGCCGCGGAAGCCGTCCATCAGGATGTCGGCGTCTTTCAGCAGCTCGAAGAAGAAGTCGCGGCCGGCGCCTTCCTTCACATTCATGCACAGCGAGCGGGTGTTGCGGCGCTCCATCTGAGTGCCCCAGCCCTGCAGCGTCGGCCCCGTGGGGCGGGACGTGTCGCGGCCGAGCGGGCTCTCGATGCCGATCACGTCGGCACCCAGGTCGGCCAGAAGCCCGCAGGCGAAGGGGCCGGCGATGGCCATGGTGAGGTTCACGACCTTCACGCCCTGCAGGGGACCGAACTTCGGGCACTCTTCTGTTTTCATGGGATCCTCCTTTTATGTCGGGCCGCCGCAGACGGCGGCATCTCCTGTCCGGTGTTGTGCAAAATTCATGCCATACTGGCATGGATTTTGCAGTCCCCTTCCCAGAGCCCATCGACGAAAGCGAGGCGCCCATGGCCGCGAACAACCTTCCCAAGCCGCTTCCCTGCGAGAGCGTTGCCGTGCAGCTGGAGCCCACCGACGGCACGCTGCCTGCGAGCCTGGGCATCGAGGTGCCGGGCGGGCGCGTGGAACGCGTGCTGGAGCAGGGCATTCGGCTTCCCCATCGCCATACCGCCCTGTACTCCACCGCCGACCCCTACCAGATGGCCGCGGAATTCCACATCGTGATGGGCGAGCGCGTGCTGGCTCGCGACAACCTGGATGTTGCCCGCGTGCGTGTGCGCAACGTGAAATGGAGCGGCGCCGGCGTGCCGCAGATAGAAATCGCCTTCGAGGTAGACAAGCGAGGTCTGCTGACCATCGCCGCAGCCAACAAGGACAAGAAGAGCACCGAGATGCTGGCCCATGTGGCCCTGCCCACGGTAAGCGACGCCATGGTTCGGCAAGCCCAGGCCGACGCCGAGGCTCACCGCGACGAAGACGCCGTCCACGAGCGCAATATCGAGACGATGCTTTCCGGCTATTACCTGATGGATCAAGCCTACGAGCGCTTCGCCCTGGCCAAACGCCGCATGAACTTCGTCCGGAAACGCGCCTACAAGGCGGCCCGCAAGCGCCTGAGCCGCGCGCTGAGCGTCATGCCGCCCGAAGCCACCCCCGCCACCATGGCCGAGCTTGAGGCAGCTCTGGACAACTTCCGCGCCGTGTACGATGGTATGGCCGACGACTACCGCGCCGTGAAAAGCTGGTGGGGCAAGAAGTAGCCCCCATTCCCGGTTAACACCCGAATTCCAGCTCGTAGCAACAAGAAAGGCGCCCCGAGGGGCGCCTTTCTGCGAGTTAGCTTGCTCGGCGCATTGCCGAACCGTCAGGCCTTGCGGGCGTGCGGCTTAGTACATGCCGCCGCCACCGCCCATGGCACCGGCCAGGGCGCTCAGATCGGGACCCTCCTTGGGGATCTCGTTGATGGTAGCCTCGGTGATGAGGATGAGGGCCGCCACGGAAGCCGCGGACTGCAGCGCGGTGCGGGTCACCTTCACCGGGTCGTTCACGCCCATGGCGATCATGTTGCCGTACTCGCCGTTGGCGCAGTTCAGGCCCTCGCCCTTCGGCAGGCTCTTGACCTTCTCCACCACGACGGAGCCCTCGAAGCCGGCGTTCTGCGCGATGGCGCGCATGGGGGCCTCGATGGCCTTGCGGATGATGTTGATGCCGACTTCCTCGTCCTTGTCGGAGGCCACGACGGAATCCAGGGCGCCGATGGCGTCCACCAGGGCCACGCCACCGCCGGCGACGATGCCCTCTTCCACGGCCGCGCGGGTCGCCTGCAGGGCGTCCTCGATGCGGGACTTCTTCTCCTTCAGCTCGGACTCGGTGGCAGCGCCCACCTTCAGCACGGCCACGCCGCCGGACAGCTTCGCCAGACGCTCCTGGGCCTTCTCGCGGTCGAAGTCGGAGTCGACGCGCTCCAGCTCGGCGCGGATGATCTGGATGCGGTTCTGGATGTCTTCCTTCTTGCCAGCGCCGTCCACGATAAGGGCGGTGTCCTTGGTGACCTTCACGGTCTTGGCGGTGCCGAGCATCTCCATGGTGGCGTCGGCCATGGTCATGCCGAAGTCCTTGTCGATAACCTGGGCACCGGTGACCACGGCGATGTCCTCCAGGATGCGCTTGCGGCGGTCGCCGAAGCCGGGGGCCTTGATGGCCACCACGTTCAGGGTGCCGCGCAGGCGGTTCAGCAGGATGGTGGAGAGAGCCTCGCCCTCGACGTCCTCAGCCACGATGAACAGCGGACGGCCGGCGCGCATGATCTCCTCCAGCAGCGGAACCATGTCCTGGATGGAGTTGATCTTCATGTCGGTGAGCAGCACGAAGGGATCCTTCAGCACCGCCTCCATCTTCTCCATGTCGGTAGCCATGTAGGGAGAGATGTAGCCGCGCTCGTACTGCATGCCCTCGACGATCTCCATGTCGATGCCGAAGATGGTCTGGGACTCCTCCACAGAGATGGCGCCGTCCTTGCCCACGGCGTCCATGGCCTCGGCGATCTTGTCGCCGATGGCCTCGTCGCCAGCGGAGATGCGGCCGACGTTGGCCACCTGCTCCTTGGTGGACACCGGCGTGGCGTCGGCCTTGATGGCGGCCACGATGGCGTCGGTGGCCTTCTCGATGCCGCGGCGGATGCCCAGGGCGTCGGCGCCGGCGGTCACATTCTTCAGGCCCTCGGATACGATGACGTCAGCGAGCAGGGTGGCGGTGGTGGTGCCGTCGCCGGCCACGTCGTTGGTCTTCACGGCAACCTCGCGCACCAGCTGGGCGCCCATGTTCTCCACGGGGTTCTCCAGCTCCACTTCCTTGGCGACGGTCACGCCGTCGTTGGTGATGAGCGGGGCGCCGTAGGACTTCTCCAGGGCGACGTAGCGGCCCTTGGGGCCGAGCGTCACCTTCACGGCGTCGGCCAGCTTGGACACGCCCGCGGCCAGGCCGGAGCGAGCATCGGTATCGAACTTGATTTCCTTAGCCATAAGTTCGCGTTCCTTTCAGAAACTTTTTCTTTTAGATCAAAACTAAAATCAACAATGGAAACAGCAGGCTTTTCGTGGTGAGTCGCATAGCCCTGAAGGTTCTGCGGCCTTGAGCTAAGCAGCCTTCGCGCTGTGTGCGAAAGACCGCAGGTTCTGAAGGGCTAGGCGGCCGCCACGGAAAGCCATCGGGTGGTTGAATAATTAATTATTCAACCACCGCAAAAATGTCGTCGGCGCGGAGAATGAGCACATTCTCGCCGTCCAGCGCGATCTCGGTGCCGCCGAACTTGCCGTAGATGACCTTGTCGCCCACCTTGACGGGCATGGGGATCAGCTTGCCGTCCTTGTCCAGCTTGCCCTCGCCCACGGCGAGAATGGTACCGGTCTGGGGCTTTTCCTTGGCGTCGGAGGCCAGGAACAGTCCGGAGGCGGTGGTGACCTCGGCCTCGTCCTGCTTCAGGATGACGCGGTCGCCCAGAGGCTTCAAATTCATAGCTTGCCGTCCTTTCAATGGTTTGCGTAGTGCGGGTGCACAACCTCTCATTTAACCACTCGATCGGGTTAAGTGCTAGCACTCCGCGACTACGAGTGCTAAACAGGTAGACATCATAACAGCAACGGGACGGAATACAAGGGGGTGGGGAGAAAAACTTGAGTTTTTTCCGCTCAAGTTTCCTGTGATTATGCTCTTGATCAGGGATTACCTAAGCGCTCTGATTTTTGTGCACCTGCGCAGCTATTTTCCCGCCGGCGCGACGAGGCCCGTTTCGTAGGCGAACACCACCAGCTGGGCGCGGTCGTGGGCGTCGGTCTTCGCCATGATGCGTGCCAAGTGCGTCTTCACCGTGGCCGGCGAGATGAACAGCTCCTCGGCGATGTCGTCGTTGGAAAGGCCGCGCGCCACCAGCATGAGAATCTCGCGCTCGCGGTCAGTGAGGCTCGCCAGAGCGGTGCGACGACCGTCGGCGGCCTCGGCACTCCCCCATCCGGCGCGCGGGCGGGCGGCCACGAAGGTTTCCACGAGCCGGCGCATCACCGAAGGCTGGATGAGCGCATCGCCGTCGGCCACCACGCGGATGGCGGCGGCAATATCGTCGGGGTCGGCATCCTTCAGAAGGAAGCCGCTCGCCCCGGCGGCCAGGGCATCGAACACATACTCGTCGATATCGAAGGTGGTGAGCACCAGCACGCGCGTTTTAGACAGCAGCGGGTTACCCGTGATGGCACGCGTGGCGTCGATACCGCTCATCTCGGGCATGCGAATGTCCATAAGCACCACATCGGGCTTCAGGCGCTGCGCCTCGGCCACGGCCTGGGCGCCCGTCTTCGCCTCGCCGACGATCTCGATGCCCTCGTAGGTGGAGAGGATCATCTTGAAGCCGCTGCGCACCAGATCCTGGTCGTCCACCACCAGCACGCGAATGGGATCAGCCATCGGACTCCTCCTTCTGAACCAGCGGAATAGCCACGGCAATGCGCACACCGCCCCAGGGGCTGGGCTCGGCGGCGAAGGTGCCGTGCAGAAGCCGCGCCCGCTCGCGCATACCCAAAAGCCCGTGATGGTCGGCCGGCGCCTGGGCGCCCGTCAGCCCGCGTCCGTCGTCGTCCACGGTCAGATGCGCCCAGCCTGCAGCGGCATCGGTCGCAAGGGTGACGGCGGCCCGGGTAGCATCGGCGTGGCGCACGATGTTGGTGGCGGCCTCCCGCGCGATGCCATAGAGGGCTACATCGATGAAGGTGGGCACCACGGCGCGATCGTAGCCTTCCATGGCCAACGATGCCTGGATGCCGGCGCCTTCCAAGTAGGCCGTCAGATCGGCCATGCGCTCGGTGCCCTCGGTGGGCGCGGTTTCCGCCGGCCCCTCGCCGGTGCGCAAAACCCCGATCATGGCGCGAATCTCCTCCAACGCCGTCTTCGCCGTGCGGCGCACCTCGGCGATGGCCGCGCGGGCCGCCGCCGGGTCGCGGTCCACCAAACGCTCGGCCGCCGCAGCCTGGATGCTTACCGCCGACAGTGAGTGTGCCGTAATATCGTGCACCTCCCGTGCGATGGACACGCGCTCGGCCTCCACGCGGCGACGCGCCTCGGTCTCGCGGGTGCGCTCGGCGGCCAGTGCCCGTTCCTCCACGGCGCGCAGATGCTCCTGATGCTCGTGCAGGGCATAACCGGCGAAGGCGGCCGCCAGGGCCAAGGCCCCGTTCTGGAACAGCGTGAGCTGGGTGAGAATGCGCGACTGATCGGGCGGCGCCGGGGCGAACAGGAACACCGCCACCGCCACCGCGCAGGCGGCCACCGCCTCGCCGCGCGACCGCGTGGAGGCAACGGTGAACAGGGCGATGAGCGGCCCTGCTACCGAAAGCGCGATGCCGTTCATTTCCATCTGAAGCACGGCCCAAGCCAGCAGCGTCCATGCGAACACCGGCCAGGGGAACCGACGCCGGGCAACCAGGGGCAGCGTGGTCAGGGCGATGGCCCCCAGCGACAGCGCGGTGGGCACCATGGCCTGAATGCCCATGAGCCGCCGCATGAAATCATCGGGAATGAGCAGGTTCACCGCCAGCGTCAGCTGCAGGCACGCGAACCCGAAGGCTCCCAACGCGATCACCGCGTCGATAAGCCAATCGGTGGCGGAAAGCCGCCGGGCGCTCTGTCGGAATAACCTATCCATGAGCATCATGGTAAACGAGCGGGGCGACGACCGCCATACCCCGACCGATGTAGTTGCAAGGCTGTTAAACGTAGAATGCCGTCGCGGGATACGGGGGCTCCAGGGCGCGTTTGAAGGCATTGGCGGCCGTGCGTGCGAGAACGTAATCCACCAGCTGCGCGGCCTCCTCAACCGAGCGGCCCTCGTCGGCCAGCAGCGCGACAATCTCGCTGGCGTCCCTTCCCCCTTCCACGCTCGCCACCAGAATGCGATCCAGCGTGGCGTAATCGACCCCCAGCGATTTCTCGTCCTCCTGGCCGGGCGCCAGCTCGGCCGAGGGCGGCTTCACGAACACGTTCACGGGAATGGGCAGCGCGGCGCCCTCTTCGGCGGCACGGCGGTTGCGGGCGCGGGCCATGGCGAACACATCGGTCTTGTACACGCCTCCCAGCGGAGCGAAGGCGCCGGCCGTATCGCCGTACAGGGTGGAATACCCCATGCAGGCCTCGGACTTGTTTCCCGTGTTCAGCATCAGCCACCCGTGGGCATTCGAAAGCGCCATGAGACACACCATACGGCAACGGGCCTGGGTGTTCTCGGCGGCCAGGCCCGAAAGCGCCCCGCCGCACGCCCGGGCGAGCACCTGCTCGAAGGCCTCGAAGGGCTCGCAGATGGATATCGTGCGCACGGGAATGCCCAGGTTCTTCGCCAGAGCCTCGGCGTCGTCGATGGACGACTCGCTGGAATAGGGACCGGGCAGCATCACCCCGTGCACGTGGTCGGCCCCCAGGGCATCGACGGCCATTACGGCCACGAGCGATGAGTCCATACCGCCCGACAGGCCGATCACCACATCGGCGAACCCGGCTTCGCGCACGAAGGCGCCCAGGGCTTCGGTACAGGCGTCGTACATCTTCAGAGGCTCCATGGCGGTCCTTTCGGGTTGGCGGGCAAGATCCCTCGACTCCGCGCTGCGCGCTGCGCTCAGGATGGCACGGGAGGCGGCGGGCACGCTGCATCCAGTATGACACTGCTTTGTTTCGGGGCGATTGCCACCGGATGCTAATCGTCGGGCAGGTCGACCTCGATGGAATCGATCTGCAGCTCGCGGCCGGCCAGAAGCTCGGTGGCGAAGCTGTCGCAGGCCGGGCAGAAGCGGTTGTGCAGGTCGTGCTCGAATTCCTCGCCGCATTCCAAGCACACGCTGCGCGGGCGGATCATCGTCACGTCCAGCGTGGCCCCCTCGGTGAAGGGGTCGGAGGCGGCCAGGGCCTCGAACGAGAACCGCAGCGCATCTTCCACCGCCTCGGTCGCCTCGCCGATGGACAGCTTAATGGACAAAAGCCGCGTGGCGCCCTCAGCTCGCGCCGCCTCGCAGGCTGCGTCCATCACGCTCGTCATAATTCCCAGCTCGTGCATGCCGTTCCTTTCGCCCGCTTTCCGCCCATACAGAAAGGGCGGGGTAGCCCCCGCCCCAATACCGTTCAATACGCGCGTCTACTCGTCTTCCTCGGCGGCCAAACGCTCGTTCTGGGCCTTGATGCGCCGGCCCAGCACCACGCGGGCGATGAACAGGCTGCCTTCGTACAGCACGATCATAGCCGCGAACATCAGCAGCATAGTCACCGGCGAGGCATCGGGCGTGACCACGGCGCAGATGACCATCAGCACCACGTACACCGTGCGCCAACTGCCGCGCAGCTTCTTGTACGGGATAACGTCGAAGATAACCAGGTAGAACACGATGAGCGGCAGTTCGAAGGCGAAGCCGAAGCCAAGCTCGAACTTGATGATGATATCGATGTACGAGCTCATGCGCGGCGCCACGTAACCCAAGCCCATGGCCTGGTCGGTCAGCCATTGGAACGCCGGATTCAAGATGATGCAGTAGCAGAACACGGTGCCGATCATGAACAAGGCAACCGCCGCCGCGAAGGTGGGCACGAACCACTTGCGCTCCTGGGGCTTCAGCGCCGGCAGGAAGAACGCCAGCAGCTGCCACAGGATAACCGGAGACGTGGCTACGATGCCGGCCCATACCGATATCTGGAAGCGCACGGCGAAGGCCTCGAACGGATCGATGGCCTGCAACGATGCCATGCCGTTGGCCGGGTTCGTGGGCAAAAACTCGGCAATGGGCATCAGCAGGAACTGGCCCATGGTGGGAGTGGCCATATAGAACACCACCACGGCCACGGCCAGGCAGGCGACGATGCGCACGAGGCGCATGCGCAGCTCGCCCAAGTGGTCGAAAAGGGGCATGCGCGCCGGTCCGATAGGCATGATTTAGTCCTCCTTCTCGGAAGCAGCGGGGGCGTCCGCATCGGCCGCCTCGGAAACGGTTTTGGCAGTGCTTTTCTTCGGGGGCACGGGGGCGGGCTCGGCCGTCGGCTGCACACCGGATGCGGCCTTGGCGGCCTCGGCCTTTTTCTTGGCCTCGGCTTCCTTGCGCTTCGCGGCCGCCTCGGCCTTGCGCTTCTCGGCGGCGGCCTTTTTCTCCTCGGCCTCCTTGGCCTTGGCGGCCTCGGCTTCGGCCTCCTTGCGCTCGGCGCGCTCCTTGTCGTAGCGGGCCTTGCGCTCGGCGAAGCTCTCGGGCTTGGCCGGCGTGGCCTCCTCGGCATCGTCGGCGGCGTCCTTGCCGTCGGCGGCCTTCGCGGCCGCAGCACCCGTGGCCGCCGCCGTGCTCTTCTTGGTAGCTTCGCTCACCTTCTTCGAGGCGGTGGAGGCGGCCTTCTTGGCGGCCTCGGCGCCCTTGTTGGCCTTGGCGGCCACCTCGTCCAGGGCGTCGAGCGGATTCTTGAAGGGATCGTCGGAGTCCTTGTCGAACACCATCTCGCCCTTCAGCACGCCGCTCATCTCCTCTTGAGCGCTGCGGAACTTCGCGATGCCCTTGCCGATGGTCTTGGCAATGGCAGGCAGCTTATCGGGCCCGAAAATGAGGAACCCGAACAGCAGAATGAGAAAAAGCTCGAATCCGCCGATTCCAAACACGTCTACGGTCCTTTCTACAGCCCTACAGCGAGAGCACGGTCAGAGCCATGGTGGGAATACCGAGGGCGAGCACCAGGATAATACACACGACCACCGTGAAGATCTTCTTCGTGCGCGCCCGGGCCTCGGCGGCCTCCTTGGCGCGACGTTCCCGCTCCTCGGCCGCGCGAATGCGCTCGGCCTGCTGCTTGCGGGTGATGTTCTTCGACCCGGTCTTGTTTTTCCTCTGCGACATCGCGAATGCTCCTCGATTTCCTTATTTGCTTAGGCAAATTCGCTATTATCGCAGATTGGCCCCGTCCGCGCTAGGAAAAAGCCCGCACAATACGCAGCACTGCACGATTTCCACGGTTGCGCCGACAACGCGGCACGCGGGCCGCTAGGCCTCGGGGCGCAGCTTGCTGCGAATCTCGATGACGCGGGCGATGTTCTTGGCCACTTCCACTTTCACGTGCCAGCGGTTTTTCTCGTACAGCACGCTGCCGTCCACCATGGTCATCAGCACATCGGCGGTGGTGCAGGTGTTCACCACCGCAGCCACCGGATCGGTGGTGAAGGACTGGTGCGAGCTGGACAAGTCCACAGCGATGAGGTCGGCACACTTGCCGATTTCCAGCGAACCCACCTTGTCCTGCAGACCCAGGGCACGCGCACCGCCGATGGTGGCCACCTCCAGCATGGTCTTGGCATCCAAGAAGTCGGTGTTCACGGCGCGCTGCAGAAGCATACCGAGGCGCATCTCGGACAGCATGTCGGTGGACTCGGTGGCCGCCGGCGAGTCGGTGCCCAGGCCCACGCGCAGATCGGCGCGGAGGAACTCGTCCAGGGGAGCCACGCCCATGCCCAGCTGGGCGCAGGCGCGGGGGCACACGCACACGGCCACGTCGTATTCGCGCAGCTTGCGCAGGTCCTCGTCGTCGACGCACACGGCGCCCACGATCATCACGTTGGGAGCCTCGAAGGCGCTCCAGTTCAGGGCATAGCGCACGGGGCTCACGCCGGTGGGCAGCCACGGGGGAATCTCCACGTAGCCGCGCTTCACGTCGCCGCCGTGCACCTGGAAGGGCGACGAGCCGTACTTCACGAAATCGCACTCCTCGCGGCTGCCGGCCAGCCACATGGCCACGGGCAGATTTTCCTTGGTGGCGAACTGCGAGACAGCCGTCAGCATAGCCGGATGGTTGGTGAACAGGGGCGCAGGCGCGATACCGATGGTCACGCGGTCGGAGTCCACCTCCTCGCGCCAGTGCAGGATGTCCTTCTGGGCCAGCTGCATGGCGGCGTTGATGCGGTCCTTGTCCATGGCGGCCACGCTGCGGTAGATCACCGAGCGCAGGCCCAGCTTGTTCACCGCCGTGCAGGACGCGCCGGTCATGGTGATGTCGGCCACGCAGGTGATGCCGCTGGAAAGCGCGTCCAGACCACCCAAGATGGCGGAATCGAACCAGTCGGGTGCCTCCAAACGACCTGATTTGCGAGCCACCTCCGACAGCCATTCCACATAGGGGGCGTCGTTCACCACACCGCGCAGCACCGACTGCTCCAGGCGCGTGTGCAAGTCCACCAGGCCGGGCATAATGGCCGCCAGACCCTGGTCGACCACCTCCTCGTCGGGATAGCGCAGACGCAGCATATCGGCGCTGCCGATGTCGCGAATGACACCGTCGCGCACGAGCACCGCCCCATCGACGATGGGGTCGGAAGTTACCGGCAAAACGTACTGGGCGCACAAAAGCATGGGGGCCTCCCGATCACGAGGGGTCAGCTGGAATAGCAACCAATAATAGCACGACGTATCGCCGCGCACGGATGGGCGCGCCCGATTTGCGGTCGCGGGCCTTATACTGGGGGCCGAACGTAGAGTGAAGGGCAAGGAGTTCTACCCCATGAGCATCGATACCGCCACGGGCCTGGAGGCACCCGCCGAACTGTCCAGCGAGCGCGTGCGCGACATCTTCTCGTCCATCGCGCGGAAGTACGAGCGGTTCAACGCCATTTCCAGCTTCGGCGCCTACAAGCTGTGGCTGGCCGGCATGATGCGCCAGGCCCCCATTCTGGAAAGCCACGACGTGCTGGACATCGCCGGCGGCACGGGAGACGTCACCTTCGCCGTGGCGCGCACGAAGCACCCGCGTCACATCCAGTGCACCGACCTGGTGCCCGAGATGCTGGACGTGGCCCGCATGCACGTGGACAAGGGCGACGGCGCCGGCGTGCCCATCGATTTCGAGGTGGTTGACGCTCAGGACATCCCCTATGCCGACGCGTCCTACGACGTCATCACCATGGCCTACGGCATCCGCAACATGCCCGACCGGCCCCGGGCCCTGGCCGAGATGTTCCGCGTCCTGCGCCCGGGCGGGGCGCTGGTGTGCCTGGAGTTCTCCACGCCGCCCAACGGGGCCTGGCGAGCGCTGTATCACTTCTACCTGCGCCATCTCATCCCGTTCTGGGGCGGTCTTATCACCGGCGACAAAGACGGCTTCGTATACCTGGCGAAGTCCATCAAGGCCTTCCCCAACCAAGAGGGACTGGCCGCCCTGATGCGCGAGGCCGGCTTCACAGACGTGACCTGGAAGAACTACACCGGCGGCATTGCTGCCGTGCACGTGGCGATAAAGCCGGAGTAACCCCGAGCGGGCACCTCGCGTTCCAGAAATCATTATGTCATCCTAGGCGAGCAAGAGGTAATGTCATCCTGAGCGGAGGCCGCAAGACCGAAGTCGAAGGATCTCAAGGAAGGAGCGGCGTGTTCGGGTTCGTGGTAGCCGATGCGGGGGCGCTTTCCGAGGAGGAGAAGGACCGCTACCGGGCGGTGTACTGCGGGCTGTGCCTGGCACTGCGCGACCGCTACGGACAGCTTTCGCGGACATGCCTCACCTACGATCTCACCTTCTTCGTGCTGTTGTGCAATTCTCTGCACGAGCCCGCCGAGACGCAGGGTGCAAGCCACTGCATCGTGCATCCGGCGCCGGCCGCCCCGCGCGCCTGGGCCCGTTCAACCTGGACCGACTATGCGGCCGACCTTTCCGTGGCGCTCGCCTATCACAAGGTGCTCGACGACGTGCACGATGACGGCAGCATGAGAGCGCGGGCAGCCGAGCGGCTGCTCGCCGGTGCCTACGAGCGCGCACGAGCTCGCATTTCCGAACAGTGCGCCGAGATCGAGCGAGCCATGGCGGCCATCCGTGTTATCGAGGACGCCGAACGTTGCGCTGGGGCCGTCTTTCCCGATGGCGCCGCAAAAACTCTCCCCCGCAACGTCGTGATGGCCTCCCCTTCCCCCATCGGGCCGCACGCAGACGAGAAAGACACCGTGCACACCTTCGCCGCCAGCCCCGATGCGGCGGCGCAGGAGTTCGGGCGCATGCTCGGGCGAGTGTTCTCTTGCGGCCAGGGTTTCTGGGCCGAGGGCATGGAGGAGCTGGGGCGCGGCCTCGGGCGGTTCGTCTACCTGATGGATGCCGCCGTGGACTTCGCCGATGATGCGGCCTCGGGCAGCTACAACCCCTTCGTTTCCATTGACGCGACGCCCGACACCATGCGCACCGCCCTGGCCCTGGCCGCCGCCGATGTAGCCGAGGCCTACGAGCGCCTTCCCCTCGTGCAGGACGCCCATCTCATGGACGCCATCTTATACTCGGGCATGTGGGCCCAGTTCAACCAGACCTATCCACCCGAGGAGAAGACTTCCAGCCAAGAGAGCGCGGAATCAGCGGGCGAAGCTCGGCTGTAAGGCGCAAACCAGAGCTTCGGTCGGCGAAGACCCCGGTTTCTGCATGAGATCTTGACTTATGAGCGTCTCAGCATCGTTCTTACTTACCCTACGAAAGTTCGGCCACAAACGGCAATGCTGTGACCAGGCATTACGACAATCCTGGTATCCGAAGACGCTCTCGACAAAAAACCAAGACGCTAATAACTCGAGATTTGCTGCAAAAACCAGGGTGTTCATCAACCGAAGGCCCGCGCCAACAACGAGTTGGCACGGGCCTCGGGTGCGGTTATGGGCGCAAGAGTGAAGGGGCCGGCAGGCAGCAGCGCCGACGCTACTTGACGAACGCGGCGAGCAGGCTGGCAGCCTGTCGGTAGAAGGGCACGCGGGAATCCCTCTGCACCGCCTCGGCGAACTGCGGCATCCACTGCGCGGCGTGATCGGCCATGAACTCGTCCCAGGCCGCTTCGGGGGAGCCGCCGGGCAGATCGGCCGAGGCCACCACGTCGCCCGGCTCGGGGCCGTCGTCCTCGGCATCGAACTCGTCGATATCCTCGCCGATCTCACGGTATTCCGTGGCCTGCTCCCCAGTAGGGGCACCGTCGCCACCGGCCGCCACATCGGCCGCACCTTCCGCGTCCAGCGCATCGGCGGCGGCGCGCAGGGCTAGGTACTCCAGAAGTTCCAGCTCGGTCCATACGGCGTCCAGCGGCTCGTTGGTGCCCTCGGGGCGGCCCAAGCCGCAGCTCTTGCAGAAGCGCTCCACAGCCATGGAGTGCGGATTCACGAACAGCAGCGGCTGCACGCCTTCTGCCTGGGCGCGCCACACGCCCTCATAGGGGCTGCACACCGCCTGCGGAGCGCCCACGAACAGGCGCGTAGCCTCGGGGCGCAGCTCCTTCTGGATCTCGGCCGGATCGGGCAGCGCAGCGGCCTCGGCAGCACCGGGAGCCGCAGCAACGCTCCAGTTAAGTCCGAGCGCCCCGGCGATCTCGTCGGCAGCCTCGCCCCACTCCCCCGAGGCGATGGCATCGGCCAGCACGGTGTCCTCGGGATAACGGAACGACAGCGCCAATAGCTCGCACAAAGCCGCACGGGCCTGCCAGGTGTCAGCGGAAATGGTCATGGGGAACAGCGCCTCCTTCGGAAATAATTGTTTCTAGGAAAGAATAGCACAGTATCGCGAAGGTACTCGCCTTTACTTGGGCTTCCCCGTGGCGGATTAGCCCCAGTTTTCAAGTTTGCAAAATACGCTCACCGTGCTCTTGGCAAAACAGTAAAACAGAGAAGACCGCGCGCGCAAGATTCACCTCGGCCCCCTCAATATTGGGACTATCGCGGAAAGACAGGGGGATTCTCTGCGGTATTACCCGAGTCAAGTACGGGCGCATTCGGAACATTCGCGAGCTGCCGGGGCTCGACATCCGTGAGTTCAGCCCCTATCGCCAGCGCCTTATCCGCAAGGGCATCATCTCTGGGGAGGAGCACGGCTGCGTGCGGCTCCTCCTTCCGTTCTTCGACCGGTACATCCTGGCGCATTAAGACTTCGGCTAGAGAGGGCGGAACGAGCTCCCGCAAGGCCTCCGGGTCTTCATAATCTCAAAGCAATAATCTCTCCCTATCTACAACGTCAATAGCAAGCCCTCCGCATCTGGAGGGAGGGAAGATGCGGAGGGCTTTGATTGCAAATGGCCTCACATTGTTGAAAGACCATCAGAATCCATTTTTCTGCACGCTAGACGAGGTAATACACCGACGGAGTGGTCCCCTCTTCCGGAAGTAGCTGCTTATACTCGCGCGAAACGATAAGCTTTGAAACCTCGGACTCAGGATCGTCGAAATCGCCGAAGTAGCGCACGCGAGCGGGGCATACTTCAACGCAGGCGGGTTGCTCTCCGCGCTCCAGCCTATGCCAGCACATTGTGCACTTCTCGACCGTATTGCTTTGATGGACCGGGGCGGCCGCATCGCCCATCGCGAAATCGATTGCGTACTTAGGCTCGCCTTCGTTATACGAACGCACTCCTGTATAGGGACATGCCATCATGCACGACTGACAACCGATGCACGTATCACAATCTTGACGGACAGCTCCTGTATCGGGGTCTTTGAAAGTAGCGCCAACGGGACAGACTTCTACACAAGCGGGTTTTTCGCAATGCTGACAGGCAGTAGCGACGTTGTCCATGGTTAACGCAGGCTTCTCTCCAATCGCGGGATATACTCCCGAAGGCGTGTCGAGATTTTCCTTTCCCTCGGTTACTACACGGTTGTACCAAATTCCATCCGGGAGATTGTTTTCAACTTTACAAGCAACAGAGCAAGCGTTGCATGCTATGCAGCCCTTCATGTCGATAACATAGCCAAAACGCGTCATTATTCATCGCCCCCTTCATTCCACGGACGAACCTCGCAAACGACATCCATGAAGTTAGAGTTGACGCCGTACTCGTCGAACTCATTCGTGAGTAACTCGGACCATCCGCCCGCCTTGTGCTGCGAGCGCTGCCAGCCCTTCGGGTAAACCATCACCCCAGGACGCATGGCCTCGGAGTACACCGCCTTTGCCACCGCATGTCCGCGATCGTTGTAACAGTCCACATACGACCCGTCCTCAATGCCACGGGCCTTTGCGTCTTGCGGGTTGATCTTCACAATGGGTTCCGGATCAATCTCTCGCAGCATAGCCACGTTGTAGTACTGAGAGTGCACACGATAGCGCGGTCGCTCACTCATCAATTGAAGGGGGTATTTCTTCATAATGTCATTCTCGGACCAGGCTTCAAACGGGGGGAACCAATGAGGCAGCCTCTCCGCCTCATAACGTTCAGGACTCGGCACCTTCTCGCGAGGAGAACGCACCTGCGGATCCTCCTGATAGAACTCCAAGCGTCCCGTTGGAGTAGCGAAACCCGTTCCGTCCGGCCACGATACATGCGGATCAGCGACGTCGTAGCGCAAGTCTCCCTGCTCCTTGAGGGCGTCGATGGTCAACCCCCTAGCCACCCCGTCTTCTGTCTCGAGGATTTCTTTGATTGCCTCCTCATCCGTCATCTGGAAGTATTCGCCATATCCCAGCTCCTGAGCCAAAAGGCGCGCAATATCCGAGTCGCGCTTTGCCTCATAGGGAGGCTCTGCGCACTTCTCGTTGTAGTGGAGATTCCACGTCGGACCGTCAGTGCAGATGTCCACCTGCTCAAAATGCTGACCGCACGGCAATACCAGGTCGGAATAGCAGGCGGTGTCCGTCATCTGCGTGTCTACCGTAACCACATAATCCAGATTAGGCCAAACGTCATTTATGAGGGCATTAGTGTGGCACATGGTGTTATAGGGGTTTGCGCTCCAGATAAACAGCATCTTTATGGGGAAATCCTCGCCGATACGCTGCCCGGTCTTCATGACCTCCGGCAAGCTGAGAATACCTACTCCAGGGGTATTCTTGGGCTGAGGGCTGCTAAATGCGTAGTTCGTTCCGGTATAGACGGGATACGAATTGCCAAACGTAGAGCCAGGCTTGCACATGTTTCCCGTAAGAGCCGCCATGGTCATGCCGGATATGCAGACCTGCACGCCATTGCCATATGCAGTATTGCCATAACCCAGAAGGTGGGACACCGACCCGGCAATGCAGTAATCTGCAAGCTCCTCGATCGTCTCCTCCGTCAATTGGGTCATCTCTGCAACTCGCGACACAGGGAATTTGGCCACTTCATCGCGAAGAAGCGCATAGGCCGTCCTGCAAGTCACTCCGTCGAAATTGTACTCTGCATCCAAATCGGGAGCCGTGGCGTCATCGCAAGAGACCAGTTCGCCATTCTCTAGAACCATGCAAGGGTCGGCAGGGGCTTCCTCACCCGCTTCTTCGGCGAGAGCTTCGTCTGCCTTTGCGCTGCTGGGGTCGATGTCAGACAATCGCAGATACTTTCCCGTATCAGACCTCACCAGGAACGGTCCCACGGTGGACTTTGTCATAAATGCTACATCGACGGCTCCGCGCTCGACCACAATATTCATTATACCCATGAACAGAGCAGTA
Source organism: Adlercreutzia wanghongyangiae (assembly GCF_035989245.1). Classification (NCBI taxonomy): domain Bacteria; kingdom Bacillati; phylum Actinomycetota; class Coriobacteriia; order Eggerthellales; family Eggerthellaceae; genus Adlercreutzia; species Adlercreutzia wanghongyangiae. The sequence goes on from NZ_JAYMFF010000014.1 coordinate 58,577, forward strand.
TCTGCACCGGGACGGATAGGAACCCAAATGTCAGCCTTGGAGGCAAGCTGGGTGTAAATCGGGTCCACGACAATCAGCTTCGTACCATTTTGCTGCGCTTCTTTTATGAAATGCCAATGATGAACCTGGGCATCGGTGATGTTGGCGCCGTAAACCATGATAGTCTTCGAATTGAGAACATCACTAATCTCGTTGCACTCGTTGATGCCGCCATTGAAACGCCAGCCACCATAATAGCTGGCCATATCAGAATCTGCGCTAATGGAACAGGCGTCCAGGAAACTGAATAGACGATTGTACATAGCGTTTGTCAGCTGCCCGTAGTTGCCCGAAATGGACATGGTCGCCAGCGCCTGAGGACCATACTGCCCCTGATACTCCTTGATTTTCGCGGCTACTTCGCTAATAGCCTCATCCCAGCTAATGCGCTCCCATTCGCCGGCGCCACGCTCCGTGCCCTCAACTCGCCGAAGAGGGTACTTCAACCGCTCCGGATCGTTGATGCGATGAACATGCGACAGTCCTCGCTGACAGATACGCGAATAATGAGGATCGCTCACATAGTCCCGTCGAGAAGTCTTGACAACATGGCCATCGCGAACGTGCACGTTCATATGGCAGAAACCGAAGCAATTCGGTCGGCAGACACCGCGAAACACCTGCTCCTCCACTACGCCCGTTTCCGCGAGGTCAGATTCAGCTCCTCCCTCTTTTGCAGGCGCGCAACCTGCAAGTCCTGCGATTGCCGCAAGGCCAGCAGTAGCACCTGTGGACTTGAGAAAGCCGCGGCGCGTGAGCCCCGATCGGGCGCTCGTCGTTTGAGTCATTTCTCCTCCTCAGAAATTCCCATCCCCCATGGGCGAATCCGGTTGCATCGCTACATGCTGATGGGATTCCAACATAGTCTTCGAGAATCGGCCGGATTCTGATGGAGCCAGTCTGTCATACTCTGTCATAGGTTGTCAAGAGAAAATGTAGGACAATCTATGACAAAGAGGAGAAATCTTGTCGTAGCGGAAGAGAGCCCGCCGCAAGACGGCGGGAATCCCACCCTGGTCGCTAGCCCCTATCCCCTGACGCTAACGCATGCTCGACCTCGAGAAAGGGGAACGTCTTCTGCTTGAATTGATCGGTTAAGGCGAACATAACGGGAGCGCGGCCTTTGGTCTTCTCGACCACGCCAGCCTCGGCAAGGCGCCCCAGATACTTGCGCGTTTGCTGGGTCCCCACTTTCAACAAATCGGCCATCCGATCAACGGGGGCGTCATCGAACATGCCGAAGGCCGCCTGTTGGGCCAGGCCGAAGATGACCATCATCTCCTTCTGGTTGAAATCGCGCTCTTTCTCCAGCGCGCCGCAAGCCTCTGCGATCAGCTCATAACGCTCGCGCCCCTCTTCTAATCTCGCTATGAGCTCATCCTGCGCTTTCAAGATGAGCTGCATCATGGCGCTCACAAAGAACGTCAACTCTCCTCCATTAAGGGGGTTTTCCGTCACCTTGAAAGCCTGATAGTACGCTCCTTTGTTCTCAGCGAGAGCACGGGAAAGGGAAAGCGCCGTCGGCTTTGAGAGCGATTCCTCCAAAAAGAGCGAGAGTAGGTAACGACCCGTACGCCCATTGCCGTCGTAGAAGGGGTGGGCATATTCGAAAACATAATGGGACGCCAACGCCCCGTACAGAGCCGGAATTTCCTCTGACGACACCATGGCAAGCATCGCCTCCATGGCGTCAATGATAGCCTGCTCGGGATACAGACCGCTATGGACGGGCTTCACGCCGTCGGTTACGTACACTTCCTGGGCTCTGAACAAATCGCCATCGAGGGCGTCTTCCAAAGGCTCGCCGCTCATGACTCGGTCGTAGATAGAGCGTATGTCCTCGGGCGTTTGCGGCACATCGGGAGTCTGGAACGTCATATCCAAGTAGAGGTGCGCGAACTCGCGAAATCGCTTCTCCTCGGCACCTTTCTTAGGGGCCGCACGCAGCGCCTCCTCGATCTGACGCCGAGTGCTATGTATATTCTCGATGGCATTGCTGCTGATGACCTCGTCGAATACAAGGCTGCGCAGCACTTCATCCCCGGCAATCCCGGGAATCATCGACATGAGACGCGATACTTTGCGCTCTTTTCGCATCACTGTCTCCAGCAGCACCGAGAGCTCCCGGGGCGACGCGATGAACAACTCGCCGTTGGCCGCCTCGAAACCCAAGCGAAACGACGATGGAGCCTCGAGGCGCTGCCGCAAGCGCGCTCTGGCGTTCGACTCGCGTTCGGACGAAGCGTCCATGTGGTACAGCACGGAGAGTTCCTTATACTCCATCGCTCGCCTTTCATCTTTTTATCCGAATGGCCTCTTAGTATAAACAAGAGAAAACCGAAGGAGCCGTTATTTATACTTTTTCCTGAATCGTACAAATAAGAGGGAGGAGAAAGATGGCTTGTTTATCCTCTCAAAGAGAGAGGATAAACAAGCCATCCTGTGGCATGATGGCATTAGCCCTACTTCGCGGCCTTCACCAAGGCTTCGGTCATGTCGGGGTCGGTGAAACCCTCGCTGAAGGCGCTGGGGATGACGAGCGTACCGCCGGATTGCTTCACCGACTCGTAGGCCAGGTGCATGGTGCGCAGCCTCATGGCCTCGGGATCGTCCTCGTAGTTGGCGCTTGCGTCCTTCAGCATGGCGGAGATGTCGGCCTCCGCCTCGGCCAGCGTCATGCGGGCATCGCGCTCGCGGGCGGCAATGGCGCTGGCGGCCATAGACGACTGCAGCTCGCGCGGCACCACGATGTCGCGCACCTCCACATCGATGATGTCGATGCCCCATTCCGACAGCTTCTCCTCCAGGGCATCCTTCAACTCGGCGTCCAGCTGGTCACGCCGGCGGGCCACCTCGGCCAGGCTCGCGCGCCCAATGGCCTTGCGCAGCGTGGCCTGGGCCATCCACGACACGGCGCTCGCGTAGTCCTCAACCTCCATGGCGGCCTTCTTCGGCGAGAACACCATCCAGAACACCACGGCGTCCACGTTCACGGGCACGAGATCGGTGGTGAGCGTCTCCTCGGCGCCGAAGTAGGTAGCCGCCACGCGCTGGTCGATGCGCACCGTGTAGAACTCGATAATAGGCCAGGTGAACACGATGCCAGGCCCTGCCACGCGGTTGAAGCGGCCAAAGCGCATGACCACGGCGCGCTCCCACTCCATGACGATATGCACCGACGAGGCGGCCAGCGCGGCCGCCACCACGGCCGCCGCGAGGGCCGCAAGGCCGATGCCGCCGGCGACCACCTCGGCAACCGCCAGCACCACCGTCGCCGCTACGGCGAACACGATAATGGTGAACGTCACAGCACCGTTGCGCGAGGTACGGCTACGCCCCGTTTCCAGCCGCCCGCTCGTCTGCGGCGCCCTCGGCGGGGGCGTCGGGGAATTTGACGAGGCGTCCGCGCCGTGCTTCCTGCGTGTCATGTCCTGTTCCTCCGTTCTTGTCGCGCTTGGCCTTGGCCGCCACGAGGGCCGCCGTAAACTGCGCGTCGATATCTTCCAGCGAGAGCCCCAGTTCGGTGCAGCGCTGGAGGTACTCGGCGGTAAGCGCCTCGGCCATTACCGAGGCCGACACCCCCGGCTTGTCGGACACATCGGCCACGAACGCCCCCTGGCGCCGCTTCGAGACGATGTAGCCGTCCTCCTCCAGGCTCTGGTACACCTTGCTCACGGTGTTGTAGTTCACCTCCACCTGGGCGGCCAGGCCGCGCACCGTGGGCAGCTGGTCGCCCGGGAGGTAGAATCCCGAGGTAATAAGGTAGATGAACCGGTTCTTCAACTGCAGCCACACAGGCAGCGAGCTGGCATTATCCAGATCGAACAGATCTCCGGCCGGTATGGTGCGGCCTAGCTCAACCATAGGGAAGGCTCCTCTCGTTCTCCATCTTCCGTATATCCGCCGGCGGGGTTCGCGGCATGCGCGCTCCCGTCGGCTTCCACTTCCTGCAGCTCCAGCGGGCGCTGTTCGCCGGCTTCCACCACTGCCCAGCGCAGGCCCGCACCGCCCGCCAGCACGAGCGCCGCCAGCGCGACCAGGGCCACAGGCGGCACCGCGAATGCGGGCGCGGAGAAGGCGGCTGGGACGTCGACCTCGCGCAGCGAGCGCGCACCACCCGAACCGATCGCGCCGCTGCCACGCCGCCGCTCGCGCAACCAGAAGGCGGCCTCGATGGCGAGGGGCGCCGCCAGACCGCACAGCACGAAACCGCACCACCACGGCAGCGCTGCCGAGCCGTGCAGCAGACGCTCCACCGAGGCCGCCACGCCGGGATGGTCGCTTCCTGCGGCGCCAGCCAGAAACAACGCTCCGGCCAGCGCCTCAGCGCCCACCACGACGGCGTCGGACCGCAGAATCGCGCGGCCCAGTGCCACGGTGCGCCCGTCGGCCTCCACGAACAGCGCGCATCCCGCGACAAGGGCACAGCCGCACGACGCCGCCGACAGCACGAACAGCACCGGCACCCACCCGCTCGACCACAGGCGCACGCCGGCGAGCCCCTGCAACAGCAACCCGGCGTATACCGCCACCACAAAGGCGAGCGCTACGGCTGCCACCTCCAGCACGGCCACCGCCGCGCGCCCCACCCAAGGCAGGTACAGAAAGCGCACGAGAGCCAACGCAGCTCCTACCGTTATAAGCGCCGTCAGCGCCCAGGCACCCACGTTCATGAACGTGAAGCCCGGGGTGAAGAACAGCGCCAGCACGCGGTCGGCGCGGCCCACATCGGCAATCAAGCAGGCAGCACCAGCGACGAGCGCGGAGGCCGACGTAGCCGAAGCGTAGGCCACCAATCGCTCGGCTGGAGAGGTGTCTGCCACCGAAGCGGCCGATGCGGCCCCGCAAGGCGCTCGCACGACGAGGAGATCGACCAGGGAGGCCGCAGCAATGCCGCCGGCACCGGTACCGGCCAGAAACAGATAGGCTGCCACCAATTCCCCGAACACCGCGCTCCTCCCGCTCAATCGTCACGCTCAGTATGCCACAACCGTTCCCAAAAGGGTATGACAGAATGGGACAGGCCTTCGCGGTGCCGGAAACGTCGTGCGTGCCCGCGGGCGGCCTGAAGGTCGCCCCTACGGAGAGAGGAGAAATCGGATCGTTTGGCGCTTGCGGCCTGAAGGCCGCCCCTACGGGAGAGACAGGGCTGCCACTTCCCTATTCCACGCGGAGCATGCGGTAGCCGATGCCGACGTGGGTTTGCAGGTAGCGGGGGTTGGCGGGGTCGGGCTCAATTTTCTTGCGCAGGGTGGTCATGAACACGCGCAGACTGGGCAAATCACTGGCCAAAGCCTGACCCCACACCTCCTTCAGAATGTAGTTGTGGGTCAGCACCTTCCCCGTGTTGCGGGCCAGCAGGGCCAGCAGCTTGTACTCGATGGGCGTCAGGTGCACCTCTTCGCCATCGCGCGCGACCACATGGGAGTCGAAGTCGATGGAAAGGCTGCCGTTGCGGTAGACCTCGGGCGCGGCCGTGGCGGGCACGTCGTAGGCCAGACGCCGCAGGGCCACGCGCACACGGGCCAGCAGCTCGTCCACCGAGAAGGGCTTGGTAAGATAGTCGTCGGCGCCCGCATCCAGGGCCGCCACCTTGTCGGCGTCCTCCTGGCGGGCCGACAGCACGATAACGGGCATGCGCGACCAACCGCGCAGGGCGCCAATCACCTCCACGCCGTCGCGATCGGGCAATCCCAGATCCAAAATGACCAACTGCAAATCGGTCGCAGAGGTCAGCTCCATCAGCGCCGCGGTGGCCGTGGAAGCCTCGCGATGGGCGTAGCCATGCACATCCAGCGCCGTGGCCACCAGGTTGCGCACCGCCGAGTCGTCCTCCACCACCAGAATGGCACCCGCACCCTTATCGCTCATCAGCCTCGCCTCCTTCCGCAGGCAGCGCGGCCGCGGGCAGGCTGAACGCGAACACGCAGCCATGGGGGCGCGCATCGGTCAGGGTCACATCCCCGCCGTGAGCGCGCAGGATAGACCGACACAGCGCCAGGCCCAGCCCCATACCGCGCCGGGCATCGCCGCCCTCGGCACCCCCCGATCCGCCATGGTAGAACAGGTCGAACACCCGGGCCTTCTCGGCATCGGGAATGCCCGGTCCGTCGTCGGCCACCGCAATGATCACGCGATCGCCTTCGGACGCCGGCGCGCGGCGGGCGCTCAGGCATATAGACGACCCGGCAGGCGTGTAAGCCACGGCGTTGTTCACCAGGTTCACCATCACCTGCACCATCAGGCGACCGTCCATCTGCGCCATCAGGAACTCGTCTTCCACATCTACCGTCAGATGGTGCTCGGCGGCCCCGCGGCTGACATGACGCAACGCATCGGCGAAAATATCGGCCACCAACTCGGGCTGGCAGCGCACCTTCACGGCGCCGTCGTCCAGCCGGGTAACCGACAGCAAGTTCTCCACCAGGTCGATCAGCCACGTGGCATCCTCGTAGATGTCGGTCAGAAGACGGCGGCGCTGCTCGTCGTCCAGCGCGTCGGCCGAGGCCAGCAGCATGTCCGCATCACCCGATATGCTCGTGAGCGGCGTGCGCAAATCGTGGGAAATAGCCCGCAGCAGATTCGATCGCAGCGTCTCCTTCTCGGCCTTCACCGAAAGGTCACGGCGCTCGGCCGCCAAGGTCAGGGCCTGGGCCGCCTGCCCGCATTCATCCAGCAGCGCCACCAGCAGGTTGCGCTCGAAGGAGCCGAAGTCGTCGCAGTCGTCCTCCATCACCAGCCCCGCCACGCCGAACACGGTATCAGCCGTGCGGATGGGCAGGTACAAGCAGCGCGTCTCGCGCAGGGTGTCGGTAGTGGCCCCGGCCGGCTCGCCGTTAGCGGCCACCCACGCCGCCACCGCCGCCTCGCCCGGTGCTGTAAGGGCCGTCGAGGAGCCGTCGCCGCCGCCGGTACCCGGCACGTCGAACACCCGCGGGGGCCGCAGACCGCCTGGTGCGGCGGCGTCGGCCTGGTAGATGACCACCGGCCGGTCCAGAATCTTCACCACCTGGGCCGCCGCGGTTTCCAGGCACCCGCCCAAGGTGGCGGCCGCCTGCAGCTTGCGACTGCTCTCCAGCAGCACCTCGGTGCGATACGACCGTCGCGCCGCCATGGCCGCCTGGCGCTTCAGGCGAATGGCCAGCGACGAGGCCGCCAGCGTTCCTGCCAGCAGAAAGGCGAAGATCACCGGTGCGGAAAGACCGTAGGCATGGAAGGTGAAGCGCGGGGCCGTGAAGAAGAAGTTGTAGGCCACCACGCTGCCGAGTGCCACCAGCACCGCGTACAGGAAGCCGTCGGCGCGGGTGGCCAGCAGCAGCGCTACCAGCAGGTATACCATGAGAATGACCGAGGTAGCGGGACTGACGGCCCACGAGAGCGCGCCGATGGCCGTAGCCAGCGCCACCGCCGCCAAGGCGCGGCCCGCATCAGCCGCCGTGGGCGTGAAACCCGACCACGCGTGCAGCCGGCGCAGCACCGAGGGAGCGTCCACCGCCGGCACCACCGTCACCGTGGCCTCGGGCGCGGCCCGCATCACCCGCACGTCCACATCGAGCCGCCGCAGCCAGCGATGCCGGCTCGCCTGGGCGCCCACCACCAGCTGGCGAATACCGGACGTGGCCGCGTAATGCACGAACGGCATCACCGGGTCATCGCCCGACAAAGTAACTACCCGCGCACCCAGGTCCTCGGCCACCGCCAAGGCCGCGCGCAGCTTGGCGGCACCGGTCTGATCGCCCTCGCGCTCATCGGCGTCCTCCACCACCAGGGCCGTCAGCGTGCCGTGCAGCGCCTCGGCCAAATTCGCGGCCGCGCGCACCACCCGGGGCGCCCCATCGTCGGCAGTCACCAACACCAGCACGTCCTCGCCTACCTCGGCCCGCGGCACCGAGGTGCCCGTGCTGGCCCGTGTCAGACGGTCGGCGGCGCGACGCAGGGCGATCTCGCGCAAGGCGGCCAGGTTCGGCCGCGAGAAGAAGTGCGCCAGGGCCGTCTTGGCCCGCACCGGCGCGTACACCTTCCCCGCCTCCAACCGCGCAATGAGGTCGGTCGGCTCCAAGTCGACCAGTTCCACGGAATCGGCTGCGTCGAAGATGCGGTCGGGAATGCGCTCGGCGGGGGCCACCGCCGTGATGGCGGCGATCTTGTCGTTCAGCCCCTCCAGGTGCTGAACGTTTACCGTGGTGTACACGTCGATGCCGGAGCGCAGCAGCTCTTCCACATCCTGATAGCGTTTGCGATGGCGGCAGCCGGGGGCGTTGGTGTGGGCCAGCTCGTCCACCAGCGCTATCTGCGGGCGCCGCGCAAGCAGACCGTCCAGATCAAGCTCGCGCAGGGCGATGCCCCGATGCTGCACCGCCTGGGGCGGCAACACCTCCAGGCCGTCCAGCAATGCCAGCGTGTCGGCGCGGGTGTGGGGCTCCACATAGCCCACCACCACGTCGGCTCCCTCGTCCTGGGCGCGATGGGCTTCCTGCAACATGGCATAGGTCTTCCCCACGCCCGCCGCGTAGCCGAAGAACACCTTCAGCTTGCCGCGTCCCGACGGCGCCTCGGCCGACTCCTCCTCGCGCAACCGGGCGAGAATGGCCTCGGGGTCGCGACGGGCCTCGACCGCCTCTTCGCTGTCGCGCCCCTCGGCCACCGCCATCGCCCCTTCCGCTCATTGCTTACCGTTTCCGTCATCCTATCATCACGGCGCATCGCGATGGTTTCGCCGAGATAACAGTTGCGTTATGAGTTCTCGAGAATGCCGTCCAACATCAGATTCGCCTTCAGCACGTTCACGCGCGCGCAGCCCACCGCGCCCAGCAGCGGCTTTTCCGTGCAGGCGTGGATGATGCCGCGCACCTCGGCCTCATCGCGCCCCGTGGCCCGAGCAATACGGCCCACCTGGTACTCGGCGGCCGCCGGCGATATGTCGGGGTCGAAGCCGGAACCCGACACCGTCACCAAGTCACTCGGAACCGGAGCATCGCCTTGGTCGGGATGGGCCGCGCGCACCGCTTCCACGCGCTCGGCCACCCGCGCGGCGAACGCATCGCTGGCGGGGCTTACGTTCTCGGGGCCGTACCACAGAAGCGGGGCGCCGTCATCGCCGACGAAGGCCGCAGCCGTGGCCTCGGTGGGCCGCCCCCACAGATGCCCCTCGTCGCGGAAGGGCTGGCCCACCAGCGCACTACCGTACTTCACTCCATCCACCTCGATGATGGAGCCGTTGGCCTGCGCGGGGAAAGCCACCTGGGCCACCCCCGTTACCGCCAGGGGATACAGCACGCCGCACAGCACCGTGACCACGGCGAACAGCGCCAGGGCGCTTAACGCCAATCGCACCGCAGATGTTCCGTTCATGATTCGTCCTTTCCGTTCCCGTATCGAAGGTGCCAGCCCTAGGCCACGCCCACGGCCACCATCAGCATGTCGAGCGCCTTAATGGCCACGAAAGGCACCGCCACCCCGCCCAGGCCGTACACGGCCAGGTTGCGGGCGAGCAGGCTTTGGGGCGTGCCCTCGCGGTACCTCACGCCGCGCAGCGCCAGCGGAATGAGCGCCACGATGATGAGCGCGTTGTACACGATGGCCGCCAGCATCGCCGAGGCGGGGTTGGCCAGGTGCATCACGTTCAGCGCCTCCAGGCCCGGGTACAGCGGCACCAGAAGCGCCGGAATGACCGCGAAGTACTTCGCCAGGTCGTTGGCGATGGAGAAGGTGGTGAGGCTTCCGCGGGTCATAAGCAGCTGCTTGCCGATGCGCACGATCTCGATGAGCTTGGTGGGCGAGGAATCCAAGTCCACCATGTTGCCGGCCTCCTTGGCCGCCTGGGTGCCCGAGTTCATGGCCACGGCCACGTCGGCCTGGGCGAGCGCCGGGGCGTCGTTGGTGCCGTCGCCGGTCATGGCCACCAGATGTCCCTCGGCCTGGTAGCGGCGGATGGCCTCAAGCTTCGCCTCGGGAGTAGCCTCGGCAATGAAGTCGTCCAGCCCCGCCTCGGCGGCGATGGCCGCAGCAGTTAACGGGTTGTCGCCGGTGACCATGACGGTCTTGATGCCCATGGCGTGCAGGTCGGCGAAGTTCTCGCGGATGCCCGACTTGATGATGTCCTTCAGGTGGATGACCCCCAGCACGCGCCCGTCGCGGGCCACCACCAAGGGCGTGCCGCCAGATCGTGCCACCTCGTCGGCCAGGGCGGCCGTCTGGGTGCCGAACGTGCCCCCACGGCCTTCCACGTAGGCGCGCACGGCATCGGCCGCGCCCTTGCGTATCTCGTGGCCATCGAAATCGACCCCGCTCATGCGGGTTTGGGCCGTGAAGGGCACCACGGCAAAACCTGCCCCCGAAAGCGTACGCTCGCGAATGCCGAAGCGCTCCTTGGCGAGCACCACCACGGAACGACCCTCGGGCGTCTCATCGGCCAGGCTCGCCAGCTGGGCCGCGTCGGCCAGGTCGCGCTCGGTCACGCCATCCACGGGAAGGAAGGCCGCGGCCTGGCGATTGCCCAGGGTGATGGTGCCCGTCTTGTCCAACAGCAGCACGTCCACATCGCCCGCGGCCTCCACAGCGCGTCCGCTCGTGGCCAGCACGTTGGCCGCGTTCAGGCGGCTCATGCCGGCAATGCCGATGGCCGACAGCAACGCGCCGATGGTGGTGGGCGCCAGGCACACGAACAGCGCCACCAGCGAGGTCAGCCCCACGGGATTCGCCTCGCCGGCCTCGGCCGCCGCAAACGAGCTGAAAGCATACAGCGCGGTGGACACCGCCAAGAACACCAGCGTCAGCGCAATGAGCAGCAGTTCCAGAGCGCGCTCGTTGGGGGTCTTCTTGCGGGCCGCCGACTCCACCATGGCGATCATCTGATCGAGGAAGCTGTGGCCCGGCTCGGCCGACACGCGCGCCACCAGCCAGTCCGAAAGCACCGTGGTGCCGCCGGTCAGCGCCGAGCGGTCGCCGCCGCTCTCGCGCACCACCGGAGCCGACTCACCCGTGATGGCGCTCTCGTCCACACTGGCAGCCCCCAGCACAATCTCGCCGTCGGCCGGCACCGCCTCGCCGGCCAGCACCACGTATACCTGGTCGCGCTTCAGCTGGGCCGAGTTCACCGCCTGGCTGCGCTCGCACAGAAAGCCAGCGGGGTCGTCGGCCGCGGCGGCCTCTTCCACCAAGGCCGCATTCACCACGCGGGCCTGCACATCGCGCTTGGCCGAGCGCAGGGCATCGGCCTGGGCCTTCCCGCGGCCCTCGGCCAGCGCCTCGGCGAAGTTGCCGAACAGCACGGTGGCCCACAGCACCACGCTCACCGCCGCAATATAGCCAGCCGGTGCGTCGGAGATACCGCCCAGCGCCAGCACGAACAGGGCCGTGGTCAGGCACGCCGAACAGTACACCATCAGCATCACGGGGTTCTGCGCCTGGCTCGCCGGCGCCAGCTTGGCGAACGCGTCGCGCACCGCCCGCTTCGTTTCCATCTTCATTGCAACCGCCTCACCTAAAACGCGCCCGTAAACTGCTCGGCCAGGGGGCCTAAGGCCAGCGCCGGCAGCAACGTCAGCGCCCCGACCAGCACGATAATCACCAGCAAAAGGATCACGAACAGCGGACTGGCCGTGGAAAGCGAGGCCACTCCCGAAGCCTGGGGCTCGCGAGCCGCCAAGCTGCCCGCCAAGGCCAGGGCCGCCGCCACGGGAACAAGGCGACCCGCCAGCATCTCCACCGCCAGCACGCCGTTCACCAGCGGCACATTGGCGTCCAGACCGCCCAAGGCGCTGCCGTTGTTGCCGCCGGCCGAGGTAGCCGCGTACAGCAGCTCCGAGAAGCCGAAGGCTCCCGGCTGCCCGGCTGCCCGCGCCCCTTCCGGCACCAAGGTCAGCACCGCCGCACCCGCCAGAATCACCAACGCCGGGGCCACCACCATCACGGTGGCCATGCGCATCTCGGCGGGGCCGATCTTCTTACCCAGGTACTGAGGCGAGCGGCCCACCATCAAGCTGGCGATGAACACCGTCAGCACCGTGAAGCCCAGAAGCCCGGCCAGGCCCGTGCCAGCGCCTCCACCCACTACCTCGCCCAAACCGATGAGCACCAGCGGCACCGTCACGCCCACCGGCGTCATGCCCTCCAACGAGGCATTCGACGAGCCGTTGGCAATGGCCCCGGTCATCGCCGTCCACAGCGCCGAGGCTCCGATGCCGATGCGCACCTCCTTGCCCTCCATATTCCCCGCCGACTGGCCCGTGCCGCCGACATACACCGCGCCATCGGCGGCCAGCTGGGGTGTGGCCTGGGCCTCGGCGCACACGGCGGCCACGATGCCCACGCCCAAAAGCAGCAGCACGGCCGCCATCAGCGCGCGGCCCTGGCGCCGGTCGGCCACCATGCGGCCGAAAGCCAAAATAAGCGCGAAGGGAATAAGCGGCATGGCCAGGCACTGCAGGAAGTTCGTCAGCGGCGTGGGGTTCTCCAAAGCCGAGGCGGAGTTCGCCCCGTTGAAGCCGCCGCCGTTGGTGCCGAGCTGCTTGATGGCCACCTGTGACGCCTGAGGGCCCAGGGGCACCACGGTCTCGGTCACCTCCTGCACCGCCGCGGGATCGTCGGCGGCCACCACGTTGCCCTCGGCATCCACCGTCACGGGTTCCACCAGCTGCACGGTCTCATAGCCCTGGAAGGTTTGGGGAATGCCCTCGGCCGCACCCACCAGCGCCAGCACCAGCGACAGCGGCAGCAGCACGTACAGCACGGCGCGCAGCACGTCGGCGAAGAAGTTTCCCACCTTGCCCGTGGCCCGCGCCGCGATGCCGCGCATCAGCGCGAACCCCACGGCGATGCCCACCGCCGGCGACAGGAAGTTCTGCACCGCCAAACCCACGGCCTGGGAGAAGTAGCTCAGGTGCGTCTCGCCGGCCACGGGCTGCCAGTCGGTGTTGGTCACGAAGCTGGCCGCCAGGTTGAAGGCGGTGTCGAAGGGCAGCCCGGGCATCTGCTCCGGATTGGCCGGCAGCACCCCCTGCCCCATCAGCAGCGCCGTCAGCGCTATCAGGCACACTGCCGTGAACAGCAAAAGGCTCACCAGAAACCGCTTCCAGCCCATGGCGTCGTCGGCGCGCACGCCCATAAGACGGAACAGGCCGCGTTCCACCGGCACCAGCGCCCGAGCCGCCCCGCGCGGATGCCCCTCCATCACGCTTACCATATAGCGCGACAGGGGCACCGCGCAGGCCAGGGCCACACCCACCAGCGCCGCTGCCAACAACAGCGACGACCACACACTCGCGCTCATCGCCGCTCACCGCCGCCCAGCAGGAGCACCGTCAGGTACCCCATTGCGACCAGGGCGAGCACGCCCACGATCGTCGTCACCACGGCCATGTTCCGCCATCCTTTCGCCCGCAAGCTCACGGCCTGCACCTTGCCCGGGCGCACCACTCGCACGCGACGCGCCACCCAACGGGGAACAGCATAGGAAAAGGCGGCTAAACACGCCGTTAAGGTTTACGGTCGGATATTAAGACAGCATTAAGATGGGCCGAGAGCTGCGCCCCGTCGCGGAAGGGGAGGGCGCGTCGCGGCCGTCTGAGCGCCCCTCGGAGAATACGGCCGTTAAGAAGCAGATTCCACTTCAGCAGCAACGATAGCGGGATGGTACCGACTCATGTGCGTCACCCCCTCTGCTTCTGTTGCCGCATTCGGAGAGGGATGAGCGCGAAGCCGGCCGCGACGCGCCCTCTCCTTCCGCGGCCCTGAGGCAACGGGCTAGTAGGGCATCTCCAAGTCGCCCTGGGCCAGGGCGTCGGTGGAAAGCGACGAGAACTTCCCCGCGCGATAGCGGTCCAGCGCCACTTCGGCGATCATGCCGGCGTTGTCGCCGCACGAGGCCAGCGGCGGCATCACCAGGCGCACCCCCTCTTCGGCGCACATCGTCTCGTAGGCCTGCCGCAGCGTCGGGTTGGCCGCCACGCCGCCGCCCAGGCAGAAGGTGGGCGCCCCGGTTTCCCGCAGGGCCGTGCGCGCCTTCGCCACCTGCACGTCCACCACAGCTTGGGTGAAGCTGGCGCAGATATCGGGCACGTTCAGCGCACGCCCGGCCGCCCGCTCGTTGTTGATGTAGGTGACCACCGCCGTCTTCAAGCCCGAAAGCGAGAAGCTGAAGTCGCCCGAATGCAGCATGGCCCGCGGGAAGGAAATGGCAGACGAATCGCCTTCGGCCGCGAACTTCGACACCACGGGGCCTCCCGGATATCCCAGCCCCAGCGCCTTGGCCACCTTGTCGAAGGCCTCCCCCACCGCATCGTCGATGGTAGCGCCCAGCACCCGGTAGTCGCCCCAATCGGCCATGTACACCAGCAGCGTGTTGCCCCCCGAAACCAGCGATACCACCGCCGGCGGCCGGAAGTCTTCCAAGCCGATCTTGTTGGCGTACAGATGGCCTTCCAGATGGTTCACCACGATGAAGGGAATATCAGCGCCCCACGCCGCACCCTTGGCGAAGGCCACGCCCACCACCAGCGCGCCCACCAGCCCCGGCGCGTAGGTAACAGCCACCGCGTCCAGGTCGCGCCAGCGCAAGCGGGGGGCGTTGTCCGAAAGTCCTTCAACTCCGGGCTGCGCGCTGCACTCAGGATGATGCAGAGGGGCCGAAGAGAGCAGGACGCGGGCTGCAGCATCCAGCGCCTCATCGCACACACCGCAGATGGCCTCAATGTGCTTGCGGCTGGCAATCTCGGGCACCACGCCGCCGAACCGGGCATGGAAATCCACCTGGGAGGCCACCACATCGGACAGCAGCGCCTCCTCCCCGTTAATGACGGCGGCGGCCGTCTCGTCGCAGGACGATTCAATGGCCAGAATAAGCGGTCGATCCACCGCGACTCCACCGTTCTCCCCGTAGGGGGCGGCTTCAGCCGCCCCTGGGCCCGAAGCACAGCCAGGCCGCGCGGCAGCCGCCCCATCCTCGCGACCGAGGGCGGCGCAAGCACCGCCCCTACGGGGGTCGTCCGCGACGCCTCCACCGTTGGGAACGGCAGCCAGGGTGATGGCGGGCAGCGGCCCGCGCATGATGACGGCATCCTCGCCGTCGGAGTAATAGCGGGGACGCACCCCCAGCGCCTCGTAGCCCAGCGCCTCGTACAGCGCCTGAGCGCCCTCGTTGGTCGCCCGCACTTCCAGCGAGCTGGTAGACGCCCCCAAATTGCGCGCATCATCGGCCACGCGCGCCAGCAACGCCCGCGCGATACCGTGACGTCGCCACGCCGGATCCACCCCCACCTTCAGAATCTGCACGTCGCCATCGACCACCCAGCCGCCGGCATAGCCAACCAGCGGTGCGTCGGCGGTCAGGGGCATTTTGGGGTCGGCCGCATAGGCCGCCCACCACACGCGATCGGCACGTCCCAGCTCATCGCCCACCAATGCCGCGCTCCAGGCATCCGACCCCATCACCTGGGACTCCAAAGCTGCCACCGCATCCACGTGACGTGCGTCCAGGGGCTTGTAGGCGATGCCCTCGCCGTTGGCCCGGGCATTCGCAATGGCCGTATCGTTCATGGTCACATGTTTCGACCCGCGCTTGCCGGCCAGCGCTGCATCGGCCTGGGCCAACCGCACGCGTTCGCTCTCCTCGGCATCGGAAAGGCGCGTGTACACGGGCAGCAGCACACCCGGGTTGTGGCGCGCGGCATCCAGCGGATCGCATTCGCCCGCCCGCCACGCCGCCTGCAGCGCCAGCAGCAATCCAGCGCCCGTGGGCGTCCACAACGCCTCGGGCAACACCGTGCCCGCGCCCTCGAACAGCTCGCGATACTTGCGCAAGGCATCGCCCGCAATAAGAAGCGCAGAGCCATCGGAATGCTCGGCGGTCTCGGTTGGGAGGGCGGCCTGAAGGCCGCCCCTACGGAGGATGCCGTTGCAGGCGGCGTCGAGGGCGCCGTCGCAGACGGTATCGCAGGCGGCATCGTGGGCAGTGTCGTGGGTGCCGTCGCAGACATCGCGAGCGCTGCTGTTACCAGAGGGGGCAGGAGGGCAATCTGCTGTACCAATCTCCTCCGCAAAGGCGGTCGCCTTCACCACCCGATCGGCCGTCAGGCGTGTGGCGCCGGCCGCGTCCAGGCGGTATTCAACCGGGTATACTTCCCGACGCATGGCATCGGCCAAAACCAGCAGCTCCCCGCGCTCGCCAGCAGCCCACGCACCCCAAGCCACCACATCCAGCGAAGACACGCCCGCCAGGCCCACCTCAAGCGCGCTCGCAATGCCCTTCGCCGTGGCCAGGGCGATACGCACCCCGGTAAACGAACCCGGACCGCGGCCCACGCATACGCATGCGATGGCCCCGCGCGCCACGCCGGCCCGCGCACACAACTCGTCAATGCGCGGCAGCAGCTGGGTATTCGACGCCCGTCGCGCCTCCACTTCCACACTCGCCACCAGCTCGATCTCCCGCGAAGCAGCGCAAAGACGGCCCAGCCCAATGGCGATGACCTCGTTGGCCGTGTCGAAGGCGAGTACGAAAGATGATGCGGCACCGTCCACAGGGCAAGCTCCTTTTTCGTGCGGGCTACTAATCAGTTGAATGCCCCGTATTCTACCGCAGCGACTGATACGACTACGGCCATGTCAGGCAAGATGGCTCGTTTGTGCGGGATTTTGCGATAGGTAGAACCGTAGGAGCGCAAAGTGTGCGGAAAATTGCGTTCGGAAGAGTTTAGACAGGAAGAAACCAGCGCGAAACTCTCCCTATCGCAAAATCCTGCACATATCCCGGGGAAGGGCCGACACAGAGAGGCTACCCTCAAGATAGCGGGCCACCCGGAAGCCTCTCCTCTACAGCGTGCATTTCCCCAAACGCGCCTTGGAATCGTTCGCCCACACGCACAGCAGCTGCCGCGAGCGGCTGCCGTAGGAGTGGGCCACGATGCGGCGCAAGCCATCGGGATCCACGGTGATGGTCAGCTCCAGGTAGTCGTAGGGCATGTCCTCGGGAAACTTCTCGGCCCATTCCACAAAAGCCGCCCCGTCGCCGTCGCCGTCGATGGCGCTGTAGTAGTCGATGTCTTCCAGCTGGTAGCGCTCGTCTAGCCGGTACAGATCGTAATGGTACACGGGAATGCGCCCGTCGCCATATTCCAGAAGAATGTTGAAAGTGGGGCTCGTCACCGGCGTGCGCACGCCCAATGCAGCCGCCACGCCCTGCACGAACTGGGTCTTGCCGGCGCCCAAATCGCCATCGAGCACCACCACATCGCCCGGATGCAGATACGGCGCCAGCGTGGAGGCCAGCTGTTTGGTGGCCTCGGGGGTAGACGTGGTGCGCTGATATGTCAGTCCGTTTGCCATGGGCCCATCATAGCGCCCGGCCGCGCCCGCGGCCAGCCTCAACCGTCCAATACGCGAAACTCAACCAGATTGATCACATATCTTACGAAATCGTTCGGCGTCCAATCCGTCGCACGCCGATGAGTCCGGGGCTATTTGCCGTCGTCCTTCTTGGTGCGGTGGCAGGCGTACATGGTCAGGCCCACAGCCACGCCGCCCACGATGTTGCCCAACGTAACGGGCACCACGTTTGCCGTAATGAAATCGCCGAAATTCAGCAGGGCCGTGTTAATGCCCGCAGCGTCGATCATGCCGGTGTAAGCCGGGTTCATATAGGCGAAGATGCCCGCCGGCACATAGTACATGTCGGCCACGCAGTGCTCGAAACCGGCCAGCACGAAACCCATGATGGGAAAGAAGATGCCCAGAATGCGCCCGGCGGTGTCCTGGGCCGTATTGGCCTGGTACACGGCGATGCACACCATAAGGTTGCAGAAGATGCCCAGCACGAAGGCGTTCGCCCAGGGCAGCGCGTTCTTTGCGGCCGCCACCTTGGCCGTGTAAACCGCCAAGTCGCCACCCCCGATGTTCAGCTGCCCGAAAAACGCCATGCAAGCCGCCAGCGCCACTGCGCCCACGAAGTTGCCGGCAAACACGATGCCCCAGTTGCGCAGCAGACGTGCCCAGCTGATCTTGCCGTCCAGGGCCGCCGTGATCATCAGCGCGTTACCCGTAAACAGCTCGGTGCCCATAAGGATGACCATCATCAAGCCCACCGGGAAGATAAGGCCCGACATAAGGCGCACCAGACCGGCATTCTCCAACCCGTGGGCCGCCGTAGACGACGTGACGGCGCCCAGGCCGATGAGCACACCCGCGGCCACGGCCAGAATGAACAGGCGCCATGCGGGCGATTCCGCCTTGCCCACCGATGCCTTCATGTAGTTGTCGGTAATCTCAGTGGGGGTGAAGATGGCCACGGCGCGCCCTCCTTCTTGCGAGCGGTAACGATAGGCTCATCATTCCACGAGACGGAACGCCTGGGGCCGTCGGCCGCCCATCAATCGACAAGCGGCGTCGGGTTTTCGTGGTGCTCCGTTGCTTCGGCAGCCAGCTCGGCGCGACGCTCGCCGGCTGCCGCCTGGCCGAAGGGGCACGAAGGCGACGACAGGATGCAGCTGGTGGCGCAGCCCTCGCAGTTCTCGCGGGCGAGCCGTCCTTCGATATCCATCAGCGCCCCCCTTCCAGCGTGCGCTCGGCCACCTGCACCACATGGGCCATAGTCACGCTGGTGGTCACGCCGCCCAGGCCGCGGGGCACCGGGGTGATGGCGCCCTCGGAGCCCAGCACGGGCTCCACCGCGTCGAAGTCCACATCGCCGCAGAGCTCGCCCGCCTCGTCGAAGTTGATGCCCACATCCAGCACTGTCTGGCCGGGCGCGAAGAACGCGGGGCCGAAGGCGCGCGGCTGGCCCGTGGCGCACACCACGATATCGGCCTCGCGGGTATGGGCGGCGGCATCCTCGGTACGGGAATGCGCGAGCGTGACCGTGGCGTGGCGCGCCAGTAGCATCATGGCCACGGGCCGACCGATTACCAGGCTGCGGCCCAGCACCACCACGCGCTTTCCTGCCACGGGAATGCCGTAGAAGTCGAGGGTTTCCAGGCACGCCTGGGCCGTGGCCGGCGGAAAGCCCTCGCCCGTGTCGGCGAACACGCCGGCAAGCGAGGCAGACCCGATGCCGTCGATGTCCTTGGCAGGGGCCAGGCGATCGCACACGGCGCGCTCGTCGATATGCGGCGGCAGCGGGCGGAACATCAGGCAGCCGTGGATGGCATCGTCGGCATTCACCGTATCGATAACAGCTTCCAACGCGGCCTGGGGCGCATCGGCAGAAAGGCAGAACGAGCGCACCTCGATGCCGAGGGCAGCGGCGCGCTTCGTGGCCGTGCGCTCGTAGGACATATCGTCGGGTCGCTCCCCCATGCGCACAATGGCCAGGCACGGCACCACCCCGGCCGCGGCCAAGCGCTTAATGCGCGGCGCCAGGCGCTCGGCGATGTCGGCGGAAACCTCCTTGCCCGTCAGCAGCTTCGCCATTTAACTCAACCGCCTTACCACGCTGTCGTACACATCGTCGGCCAGAGCACTGCCCGCGACGATGAGGTCTTCCATCTCGTCGCGGTAGATCGCAGCACGGGTCGCATCGTCCATGGAGCCGATGTTGATGCGCACGTTCAAGCTGGCCGCCAGCAGAGCCGCCTTCGCGAGCACCGCCCCGGCACCGGCATCGGACACGGCCATCACGCTGCCGTGCTTGGCCAGAAACACGCACGACTCCACCACCTGCACGCATTGGCGCATGATTTCCAGCGGCACCTCGCAGGCATCCACCAGGGCGGCCTGGAGCGCCGCCTTCTGGGCTGCAGCCTCCTCGTCGGTGCTGCGCGCCATACCGTAGGCCGCGGCCAAGGGCGCGAAGGCGTCGGCGTCGGCCTGCACCAATTCCAGCAGGCGCAAGCGCGTGGCCTCCAGCTCCAGCAGCTCGGACTGCACGCGCTCCTCCACATCGGCGTACTTCTTCTTGCCAACGGTGAGATTGCCCACCATAGAGGCCAGCGCGCTCGCCAGAGCCCCGACATAGGCACTCGCCCCGCCGCCGCCCGGCGTGGGCGCCTTCGACGCCAGCGCATCGATGAACTCGGTATCCAGCATGACGCTCCCTTCAGAACATCCCGCACGTCTATTGATTCTCGTAAAAACGCTATAATGCAGATACACTGGCAAAGCCCGTAGGTGGCTAACCTGAGTACGGGCGGCGCGGTGTTAATGACTAAGCCCGGTTGCCGCCGGGCTTAGTCATTATCTCCCCAACAACATCTCAATATATTGCCTGCGACTTCGTATCGTAATACTCGTATTTCGCGACATGGCAGCCACTCCCCCGGTTCGCCCAAGGAAGTCAGCGAGGGTCCGACAGGCGCCTGGAATTGTGCCGAACCGCGGCCGAGCAGCCTTCGTGCTGCGAGGGAAAGCGGTGAGGCGCAAGGCCAGGTGCCTGTCGGAGCCGCAGCGGCAGCTGCGTTGGGTTGTTCTTTAGAACAACCCAACAATGGTGCCGTCTTCCAGCACGTCGATCTTGTGGGCCGCCGGCGCCTTGCCGAGACCCGGCATGGTCATGATGGAGCCCGTCAGCGCCACGATGAAGCCCGCGCCGGCCGACACCTTCACCTGGCGCACCGTGATGGTGAAGTCACGCGGAGCGCCCAGCTTGGCGGCATCGTCCGAGAACGAGTACTGGGTCTTGGCCATGCACACGGGCATGTCGCCGAAGCCCAGGGCCTCCAGCTGCGCGATCTCCTTCTGCGCGGCCGGCTCGAACACCACGCCGTCGGCATGGTAGACGCGACAGGCAATGGCCTCGATCTTCTCGGCGATAGACAGATCGCTCTCGTAGGAGAAGGTGAAAGTGTCGGCCGAACGCCCGGCCGCGTCTCCGTTCTCGCACAGGGCCACCACCTCGTCGGCGAGCGCCAGGCCGCCCTCGCCGCCGTGGGCCCACACCTCGGACAAGGCCACGTTCACGCCCAGCTCGCGGCACTTGGCCTCCACCAGGTCGAGCTCGGCTTTGGTGTCGGTCGGGAAGGCGTTGATGGCCACCACGCAGGGCAGGTTGTACACGTTGGTGATGTTCTCCACGTGCTGCAGCAGATTCGGCAGACCCGCCTCCAGTGCCTCCAGATTCTCCTCGTTCAGATCGGCCTTGGCCACGCCGCCGTGGTTCTTCAGGGCGCGCACCGTGGCGACGACCACCACCGCGTCGGGTTTCAGGTCGGCCAGACGGCACTTGATGTCGAGGAACTTCTCCGCACCCAGGTCGGCGCCGAAGCCGGCCTCGGTGACGCAGTAGTCGCCCAGCGCCATGGCCATGCGGGTGGCCATGATGGAGTTGCAGCCGTGGGCGATGTTGGCGAAGGGGCCGCCGTGCACGAAGGCCGGGGTGCCCTCGAGCGTCTGCACGAGGTTCGGCTTCAGGGCGTCCTTCAAAAGCGCGGCCATGGCGCCCTCGGCCTTCAGGTCGTGGGCCGTGACCGGCTTGTCGTCGTAGGTGTAGCCCACCACGATGCGGCCGAGGCGCTCCTTCAGGTCGGTGATGGAGGTGGCCAAGCAGAAGATGGCCATAACCTCGCTGGCCACGGTGATGTCGAAGCCGTCCTCGCGCGGCACGCCGTGGGCCTTGCCGCCCAGGCCGTCCACGATGTGGCGCAGCTGGCGGTCGTTCATGTCCACCACGCGCTTCCAGGTGATCTTGCGCACGTCGATGTTCAGTTCGTTGCCGTTCTGGATGTGCGCGTCCAGCAGCGCCGCAAGCAGGTTGTTCGCCGCGCCGATGGCGTGGAAGTCGCCGGTGAAGTGCAGGTTGATGTCCTCCATGGGAATGACTTGGGCGTACCCGCCGCCGGCAGCGCCGCCCTTGATGCCGAACACCGGGCCGAGCGACGGCTCGCGCAGGGCCACGACCACGTTCTTCCCGCGCTTCGAAAGCGCGTCGGCCAGACCCACCGTCGTGGTGGTCTTGCCCTCGCCGGCGGGCGTGGGGTTGATGGCCGTCACCAGGATGAGCTTACCCGGGGCGTGCTCCTCCTCGCGCAGCAGGTTGTAGTCGACCTTCGCCTTGTAGTTGCCGTACAGCTCCAGGTACTTCTCGTCGACGCCGGCACGTTCCGCGATCTCCCCGATCGGCTTCGGTTCGGTCGCCTGGGCAATTTCAATGTCGGTCAACACGTCGGGCCCTTCTTTCTCTTGTCGCGGCGCCGGGACATCCTGGCGGCCTCTCCTGACGAATGCGCCCCGCCACAGGCGGGGTACGCTCCCATTCTACCGACGGCGCGCGCTTCCCGACACCCCGCATCCCCAAAGGGCGCAACTTCCCCCTATTGCGGAACCTCAACCGAAGCATCGGCCGATGCCGCAGCCGAGCGATCGGCCGCGGCCTTTTCCGCCAGCAGGCGCAGGCCCTCCAAGGTCAGCTCGGTGTTCACCTCGTTGATGGTCGTGGAATGGCGCGCCACCACGCTGGCCAGGCCGCCCGTGGCGATAACGGGCGCCTCGTAGCCCAGCTGATCGAAGATGCGACGCACCAGACCGTCCACGCGGTCGGCCTCGCCCAGCATGATGCCCGACTGGATGGCCTCCATCGTAGAGGTGCCGATAGCCGCCGGCGGGGCGATCAGGGGAATGTCGGGCAGCTGGGCGCCGTGGGTGAACAGCGCGTTGGCCGACGTCTGCACGCCCGGCGCGATAATGCCTCCGCGGAACTTGCCTTCGCGGTCGATAACCTCGATGTTGGTGGCGGTGCCGAAATCGACCACCACGGCCGGCGCACCGTAGCGGGCGCGGGCCGCCACCGCATCGGCGATGCGGTCGGCGCCGATCTCGTGGGGATTGGGGTAATCGGCCTCGAACAGCCCTTCGGCCGCCTCGGCGCAGCACACCAGCGACAACGCGCCCGTGGCGTCCTTGATGGCCTTCAGCCACGCCTTGGTCAGCTGAGGCACCACCGATGCCACGGCCGATGCGCGCATCTCGTCGAAATTGAGCCCCTCCAGGGCAAACAAGTTGGAAAGGGTGATGCGCAGCTCGTCGGCGGCTGTATGCCGGCTGGTCGCGATGCGCCACATGGCCCGCAGCGTATCCCCTGCATACACGCCTATTACGGTGTGAGTATTCCCGATATCGATAGCAAGTAACATAATTATGACAATCTTTCTCAGTTTTCTCGTAAAATGTGACACAGTGTTTATAGTGACACTGTACTTGATTATATCAAGGATTAAACGATATGCCCCCGAAGGGCAATCGTCGAAATGACGAGAGAAAGGCAAGACCATGATTGAGACACCGAGCCGAATCCTTGTCGTTGACGACGAGCCGTCGATCACTGAATTCGTAAGCTATGCGTTGAAGAAGGAAGGTTACGAGGCCGACGTCGTCGACAATGGCGAAGATGCCTTCGCGCTGGCCAGCACCAACAACTACGATCTGTTCGTTTTGGACATCATGCTGCCGGGCATCGACGGTTACGAGCTGTGCCGCCGCCTGCGCTCGAAGACCACCGCGCCCGTGCTGTTCCTGTCGGCGCGCGACACCGAGCTGGACAAGGTGGTTGGTCTGGAAATCGGCGGCGACGACTACCTGGCCAAGCCCTTCGGCGTGCGCGAGCTGATCGCCCGCGTGCGCGCGCTGCTGCGTCGCGGCCAGGGCGGCGAGTTCCCAGGCGCTTCCAATTCCATCACCGCCTCGGGCATCACGCTGGACGAGGACGCCCACACCGCCACGGGCGACCACGGCGAGATCGACCTGACCCCGCGCGAGTTCGAGCTTCTGGCCAGCCTCATGAAGAGCGCCGGCAAGGTGGTGTCCCGCGAGGACCTGCTGCGCGACGCCTGGGGCTGGGAGTACCTCACCGAGACCAAGACGGTGGACACCCACATCAAGCGCCTGCGCGACAAGATTCACGCCGCCGGCTACGATCCGGGCCTGGTGGAGACTGTCCGCGGCTACGGCTACCGCTTCAAGGCCTAGCGCGCCCGCATACCCCAAACGCCAAGGAGGCTCCCACCCGGGAGCCTCCTTCTTGTTGCACCTCCTCGCGGTCGGGGCGCGGGGTAATGCTCAGTCGCTCAGACAGTCCTCGCTCGGCGAAACAGGACATTTAGTCCTGTTTCGAACGCTCTCGGAACTCGCTTGGTGAGCACCACCCCGCGCCCCTCTACGCTCAGCCGTAGTTGAGCAGGCGGGGGGCAGGGGGCGTGCCTCCACGCGCAGTTCCGCAGCGACTGGGAATGCCCAGTGGGCATTCCCACCAAGCGAGGACTGTCTGAACATGGAGGTATGCCCCCTGACCCCCGCCGGACAACCCTACTTCACGACGGCACGGACGGCGTCGGCGCAGATGACGGCGGCCACGATCTTGCAGAGGTCTACCACGATGAAGGGCGCGCAGGCCGTCAGGAAGGCCGCCAGCGGGTCCACCTGGGCCACGGCCATGAACTGCACCCAGCCGCATACGTAGGCAATGGCCGTGAAGATAACGCCCGCGACGATATCGACGCCGAAGCTGCGCAGGAACAGCAGAGCGCGGCGCGGCGCGGGCAGGGCGGCCCGCTCGGCACGACTCAGCTTCGGGACGCCCGCACCGCCGGCCACGCCGAGCTTCGTGCGCGCCACGTACAGGAACAGCGCCGCTGCGGCCACACCCAGCAGGTAACCCCACAGAAAGCCGCCCGTGGGGCCCGCCAGCACGCCGATGCCCCCGCGCATGCCCGAGAACACGGGAACGCCCACGGCGCCCAGCAAGAGGTATCCGGCAATGGCGGCTATGGCCTCCTTGGGGCTCAGCACCACAATGGCAAAGGTGATGGCGAACATCTGCAACGTGAACGGGATGGGCCCCAGCGGCACCGTCACCCAGGCCGACACGGCCATAATGGCAATAGTCAGGCCCACAAAGGCCACGGAGCGGGTGCGCGCGGAAGCGCCGGTTTTCGTGCGTACGGTTTCCATGGTCATATCTCCTTTCGACGCAGGAGATACTACGGTATCGCGCGCAAGCCGGTCACCACGTCGCCAGCGCGGCGGTCAATGGAACGTGATTTCACCATTTTTGTGCAAGTGCACAAAACATAATTCAAGCACCGCAGGGACGGCAATTCAGCTGGTCAGCAGCCAGCCCCCCCCCGCAACCGCCTAATGCGCGCTCTGGCGACTCAAACGGCGCAGCCGCACCATTTCCCAGCCCACGAACAGCGCCGTGGTGAAAATGGACAGGAAGTCGGCAATGGGCATGGCAAACAGCAACGCGTCCAAGCCGTCGTAGCTCGGTGCCACGGCAGGCAGCCACAGCGGCATCAGATACAGCAGCGGCAGCAGGAACAGAATCTGGCGCGTCAGCGTGAGGAAGATGGACTTCGCCGGCTGACCGGTCGCCTGGAAGTAGTTCGCCCCCACAATCTGGAAGCCCACGAAGGGCAGCATGAGGAACTGCAGATGGATGGCGAAGGCCGTAAAGTCCACCAGTCCGTCGTGCTTGATGCCGAAGGCCTGGGCAATGGGAGCGGCGAACAGCTGCACCATCGCGAACATGATGATGGAGATGGTCGTGGCCGCGCCGATGCCGTACCACAGCGTCTTCCGCACGCGGTCGACCTTGCGGGCCCCGTAGTTGAAGCCAAGCAGCGGCTGCAAGGCGATGGAGATGCCCACCAGGGGCATGATGGAGAACTGGGCGATGCGCTGCACCACGCCGATGGTGGCCAGAGCGTCGTCGGCCCCGATGGGAGATGCCGCGCCGTGCTTCACCAGCTGGAAGTTCAGCACGAAATTCACGATGGCCATGCCCGCCTGGATGCAGAAGCTGGGAAAACCGTAGGCCATGATGGTGCCGTCCATGCGCAGGCGCAGGGGCAGCGCTCCCAGGCGCAAACGCAGGGGCGCGTCGGTTTTCACGCAGAAGTACCACAGCACCGCCACACAGGAGCAACCCCAGCCGAGCACCGTGGCCAAGCCGCTGCCGGCCACACCCCAGCCCATCACGATAACGAACAAGTAGTTGAACGCCACCGAGCTGACCAGGCCGATGACCATAGTGCCCAGGGCGCGGTTGGGCGCGCCACAGGTGCGGATGAAGTTGTTCACACCCAAACCGATGCACTGCAAGATAAAGCCCGAGCAGATAATCTGGATGAACACCGCCGCATGGGGACGCACCTCATCGGTGGCGCTGGACAAGTTCAGCAGCCAATCGGTGGACGCGGGGAACCACCCCAGAAACGCCACTACTACGGCCATGATCAGGCTGAGCGACACCACATTTCCCAAGGCCCGCTCGGCTTCCTCGCGCCGGCCCTCGCCCAGGCGCAGAGCCGCCAGTGCATTGCCGCCGTTGCCCACCAGCATGGCAATGGCCATGAACACCACCATGATGGGGTTGGCCACGGTCATGGCCGAAAGGCCGATCTCCCCCACCGCATGGCCCAGAAACACCGAGTCGATGATGGCGTAGGAGCCGTTGATGAGCATACCCACCACCGAGGGGATGGCGAACTCGGTGATAAGCCGCGGAATGGAGGCGGTGCCCATGCGCAGCACCTTGTCGTCGCCACCCGAGGCGGCATGCAGCTGCTCGCCCCGCGGATCGAGTGCGGATGCAGCACCAGCCGCCCCGCCCTCTTTCAACTCATCCTCAAAGTTCTTGTCGTCGCCCATGTCCTCGCGCCTTTCTTCTCTGCGGCGCTATTGTAGACCCGGGAAACGCCCCGCGCCCAGGCCGCCCGACAAGATAGAACGACAACACCGTCAACGGTAACCTGCAAACTATGCCCGCAAGCACATTTCAGCCGATCCTGTGACACGAGAGGGGCTCTGCGTGCGCAAAATCGAACTTATATAGACAATGGGTTCAAACCTGCTGAGCCAAAATGGCTATATAAGTCCGAAAATGAGCAGGTTGACCTCTCCAAAAACTTCCGAAAGCCTATATAAGTCGATTTTCGTGCATTTGAAAGACCTCTTTTGTCACTGAGAAGCACGTAAAGCAAAAGCTTACGGCAGGGGGATGACGTGGGCCTCGCCCGAAGATACCGGCACAACCCTGTCGGCGGTGCGCACGAGCAGGCGGCCGCGTGCATCGACGCTTTCGGCCACGCCCTCGAGCACCTCGTCGCCGGCGGCGTTCTGGATGCGCACGGCGCGCCCGTTCAGAAACGAGGCCGCGTCGTAGTTGGGCAGCGACGACTCGAAGCCCAGCTCGCGCCAACGCCCGTAACTGACCATGATGCGCGCCAACACCTCGCGTTGCACATCGGCGATAACCGCCTCGCGATAATCTGTCTGGGCGCGACCCTCCAAAGTATCGGCGAAGGCGGCTGCCGTCAGGGCACCGCCTTCGCCCTCGGCCCCCGAAAGCATCAGGTCGGCCATGTACTGCGGAATGTTGCGGCCCTCCACCGGCTGGGCGATCTCGGGCGGGAACACGTTGATGCCGATACCCACGCACACACCGCCCCCGCAGGCCTCCATAGAGATGCCGCACAACTTGCGGTACTCGTCGGCACGCGGGCAGTCGGCGGGCATGTACACGATGTCGTTGGGCCACTTCAGCTGAATGGCATCGCGTGCCGCCGGCACGGCCAGGGCCTCCAGCGCCCGCTGCACCGCCAGGCCCACCACCAGACTGAGGGTGGAAAGTCCCGAGCCCGCCACATCGGGCCGCAGCAACAGCGACATGTACAGACCGCCCACGGGGCTGTCCCAAATGCGGCCCTGGCGACCGTAGCCGCCGCTCTGACGCCGCGCGCGCACCACCAGACCCTCGGCTTTGCCCTCGCGCAGGGCGTTCTTCACAATTTCGTTGGTGGAGGCGACGTCATCCAGAATGGTCAGCTTCATCTACAGTCGCCTCGCTTTCCCCACACGCTCGGCCTCCGGCACCGATCCCACAGGCGTTCCGTCGGCCAATTCCCAACCGGGCAGAATCTCCAGCAGAGGCTTCACCACGAAATCGCGCTCGGCCACCCGTGGGTGCGGCAGCGTCAACTCGTCGTCGGAAGCCACGTACATCTGGTAGTCCAGAATGTCGATATCCAAAGTGCGCGGGCCGTTCTCGCGCTCGCGCACGCGGCCCAGCGAGTTCTCGATGCCGTGCAAATAGCCCAGCAGCTCCTTCGGCGGCAGGCCGCTGCGCAGCAGCACCACGGTGTTCACGAAATTATCCTGCTCGGTGTAATAGGCCGGCTCGCTCTCGTAGAACGGGGCCATGTCGATAATCTGGGTGTCGGGCAGGGCGCACAGCTGACCCACCGCCAAGTTGATCTGGGCGATTTTCGCCTCGGTTTCCTCGCCGGGCTCGGCCACCAGTGCCACGTTCGACCCCAGGCCCAGAAGCACCGCCGGGCGCAGATCTTTCAGGGCGGCCACGGTCATCTCCACGTTGTGCGTGCGCACCACACCAGCCCCCAGCTCGCAGGCGAGCAGTGCCTCGGCCGCCGAGGCCACATCGCGCTCGTGGGGCTCTTCCACCTGATAGGCATAGCCCACGTAGCTCTTGCGCGAGGCCGCCACCATCACGGGATAGCCCAGATGCACCAGCTCGTGCAGATTGCGCATCAGCTCGATGGTCTGCTTCGGCGTCTTCCCGAACCCGGGGCCCGGATCGATGCAGATGCGGGAATGGTCGATGCCGGCCGCCTCCAGCTCGGCGGCGCGGTCGCGCAGGTAATCGCGCACCTCGGCCACCACATCCTGGTACACGGGATTTTCCTGCATGGTCTTCGGCTCGCCCGCCATGTGCATGACCACGCAGCCGCAACCGCTGTGCCGAGCCACCTCCACCATGGCAGGATCGCGGAAGCCCGATACGTCGTTGATGATGGAAGCGCCGGCCTCAAGGGCGCGGCGGGCCACCTCGGCATGGCGTGTGTCCACCGACACGCACAGTTCGCGCTCGGACAAGGCGGCAATCACCGCGCCGATGCGCTGCCATTCCGTCTCGGGGTCAACGGGATCGGAGCCGGGGCGCGTCGATTCACCGCCCACATCGATAATGGCCGCCCCCTGGGCCGCCAGATCGAGCCCATGGGCTACGGCCGCATCGGCATCAAGATAAGACCCGCCGTCGGAAAACGAATCGGGTGTCACGTTCACAATCCCCATGATCACCGGGGTGGAGGTATCGAAATCGAACCGTCCGCAATGCCAAATCATAAATAAAGGTTCCTCGTCCGTCAGCCAGCCTAAAGGGCAAGTGTAACGGGAAGAGGAACCTTCGTAGTTGACGTTTCTGCCGAAAGGGGGCTATTCGTCCTTTTTGCCGGCGTCGGTTGCGTTCGGATCGGGGGCATCGGCGGAGGAGTCCATGACATCCTCGCGATCGATTTCCGCATTCACCTCAGCCTGGGTGGGCATATCGGCGCGATCGGCATGCTCGGCGGCGGGGCGGAAGGGACCATTCGGATTCTGATCGCCCGGCTCCACCGGCTCCTCGCGCCAGTTCGGATCGGCCAAAGTCTCGGCACCTTCGGCATCGCCCTGGGCCGCCAGCATCTCGGCGTCCTTGGCGCGCGCTGCAGCCTCCTCGGCCTCCTTGGCGGCGATGATCTGGTCCTCGCGAGCCAGGTACTCGTCCCACTTGTTGTTCAGCAGGGCCTCGCAGGCCTCGCCTTCCACGGTCTCGCGCTCCAGCAGCACGCTGGCCATCAGATCCATCTGATCGGCATGCTCGGAGAGGATCTTGTGGGCCCGGTCATGGGCCTCCTTCATGATCTTCGCCACCTCTTCGTCGATGCGGCGCGCCGTCTCCTCGGAATAGTCCTGGGTGTTGCCGTAGTCGCGGCCCAGGAACACCTCGTGGTTAGGCTGGCCGAACACCTGGGTGCCCAAAGGGCTCATGCCGTACTGGGTGACGATGGCGCGGGCCATCTTGCTCGCGCGCTCAAGGTCGTTGGAGGCGCCCGTGGTCACGTCGTCGCAGAAGATCTCCTCGGCCACGCGACCGCCCATGAACACCGCCAGCTCGTCCTTCATCTCGGAAAGCGAGTTCAGCACCTTGTCCTCATCGGGAATGGAAAGCGTGTAGCCCAGCGCGCGCCCGCGGGAGATAATCGAGATCTTGTGCACCGGGTCGGCATGATCGAGCAGATGCCCCACCAAGGCGTGGCCGCTCTCGTGGTAGGCGATGGTGTGCTTGGTCTTCTCGTTCATCACGCGGCCCTTGCGCTCCGGGCCGGCGATGACGCGCTCCATGGACTCGCTCACCTCGCGCATGGTGATGATCTTCTTGCCGCGGCGGGCCGTCAGCAGGGCCGACTCGTTCATGAGGTTGGCCAGATCGGCGCCGGTGAAGCCCGGGGTGATCTTCGCGATCTTGGAAAGGTCCACGTCGGAGCCGATGGGCTTGTCCTTGGCATGCACGTTCAGAATCTTCTCGCGGCCCTTCACGTCGGGGGTGTCCACCACAATCTGGCGGTCGAAGCGGCCGGGACGCAGAAGCGCCGGGTCCAACACGTCGGCGCGGTTCGTGGCGGCAATGAGCACCACCGAGTCGTTGGACTCGAAGCCGTCCATCTCCACCAGCAGCTGGTTCAGCGTCTGCTCGCGCTCATCGTGACCGCCGCCCAGGCCCGTACCGCGCTGGCGGCCCACGGCGTCGATCTCGTCGATGAAGATGATGGCAGGGGCAGCGTCCTTCGCCTGCTGGAACAGGTCGCGCACGCGGCTTGCACCCACACCCACGAACATCTCAACGAAGTCGGAGCCGGAAATGCTAAAGAAGGGCACGCCCGCCTCGCCGGCCACCGCACGGGCCAGCAACGTCTTACCCGTGCCCGGAGGGCCCACCAGAAGGCAACCGCGGGGAATCTTCGCGCCCATGGACTGGTACTTCGCGGGGTTCGCCAGGAAGTCCTTGATCTCCTGCATCTCCTCCACGGCCTCGTCCACGCCGGCCACGTCGTTGAAGGTAACGTCGGGGCGCTCCTCGGCGGCCTTCTTCGTCTTGGCCTTGCCGAAGTTCATCTGGGAGTTGTTGGCCTGCTGCATCTTAAAAAAGAAGAAGAACAAAAGCCCGCCGATGATGAGGATGGGCAGAAGCGTGGCGATGATTTCGAGGAAGGGGCTCGGCAGCGTGACCTGGTAGGACACATCGGGGTGCGCGGCCAGAAGCTCGCCGAGCGAGTCGCTTCCCACATAGGTGGACGTGTAGTTGTGTTCCTTGCCCAGGGTGGCCGCCTCCAGCGTGGTGGTGCCCACGCCCGCAAGCGGCTTGCCCGTGTCGGCGTTCTGCTGGGTGGCCATCAGCGCGTTCATGGCGTCGAAGGCGCCGTTGAAGGCCGTCGCCGCCTCGGCGCCGGCCGTGGCCGCCGGGAAGTAAGTGCCCGACACCGTGTAATCGCCGGCGGAATACACCACCGACTTCACGCGCCCCTGCTCCACCGCCTGGGTGAATTCGGAGGTGATCAGCTGGTCGGTCACCGTGGTGCCCATGGCACCGGTGCGCATGAACTGGCTGCCCACGAAGAATGCCACGGCCAACAGGATGATGATCATCACCATGGTGGTGCGCGACGAAGACGAGGGCGTCGGGAATTTCGAGTTGTTGTCTGCCATAGTGTTCTTTCTGCCTTTACTGGTAGATCTCAGGCTTGAGGACGCCGATATAGGGAAGGTTGCGGTAGTGCTCCGCGTAATCCAGCCCGTAGCCCACGATGAACTTATCGGGGCACGTGAAGCCCACATAGCGGCAGTTCACGTCAGCCTGATTGGGAGTGTTCTTGCGCAAGAGCGTGGCCACCGAAATGGACGCCGGCCCGCGGGACTCCAGGTTCTTGATGAGGTAGCTGAGGGTAAGCCCCGAG
The DNA here is from genome assembly GCF_035989245.1 of Adlercreutzia wanghongyangiae. Classification (NCBI taxonomy): domain Bacteria; kingdom Bacillati; phylum Actinomycetota; class Coriobacteriia; order Eggerthellales; family Eggerthellaceae; genus Adlercreutzia; species Adlercreutzia wanghongyangiae. Next base: position 90,328 of record NZ_JAYMFF010000014.1, read on the forward strand.
TCCAGAATGTCCTCGGCGATAACCACGTGCTTGCCGTGGATGTCGCTGGATAAGTCCTTCAGAATGCGCACGACGCCCGAGCTCTTCACCCCGCTGCCGTAGGAGGACACAGCCATGAAGTCCACCTCCAGGGGCATGTCGATGGCGCGAATGAGATCGCAGGTGTACATGGCCGCACCGCGCAGCACGCACACCACCACAATGCCCGCCGGACCCGCCAGCTCCTTGTAGTCGCGGGTGATGGCAGCGCCGATGTCGGCCACGCGCTCGGCGATATCCTGCTCCGAGAACAGTATCTCTGACACGTCTTGATGCACTTGAACCACTTTCTCACGCTCCCGGTAGCCCCGGGAAGGGCAATCTTGATCGCAGTTCAGTGTACCAAAGACCCGCAATCCCCCACCCGTCGCACGAGAACGCAACACAATTGTTTCGTTCGAACCCGCAAGCTCATCGCGATCTTACCTTTCCGCTCAAACGCGAAAATCCTCGCCCATTTGTCAAACCGTCGCGCAATAAGTATGCTGGCCCGGTCACGTAGCTTTAAGGAAAGGATCACACCATGAGCATGGCCTACCCCTCTCTTGCTCGCTGTCGCAAAGGAGCATCGACAGCCCTTCTCGCCGCGGCCCTCGTCGCGCTTCCCGCTTGCTCGGATCAAATCATTGAGCCTGACGCACCCGAACAACAGGAGATTTTCACGGAAGAGCCCAATGACGTTGCCCCCATCCTGGAGAAATCCGAGCCGGAAGACGAAGTGTCCCCACGCCCCAACACTCCCTCCCCTGCCGAGCGCCCTGCACCAGCCGCAGAGCCAACTGCGGAGCCGGACGCCGACGCCCTCAAAGAGGCACTAGCCATCACCGAAGACTTCCGCGAAAGTTTCGCCCACGGCACCAAGCCCCGCGACCACCAGCGCTACATTGTCTTGCATGACACGGAAAGCGACGCCGATGCCCAATCGATCATCGATTGGTGGGACTCCAACGGCAACCTCGTCGCTGCCCACTTCGTCGTGAACAAAGACGGCAGCATCTGGCAATGTGCTCCGCTGGACGCCATTGTCCATCATGCTGGTTTTGGCGACACGGGGCACAACAACAAGTACGGCACCACCGACGAGTCGTACGACGACAAACGCGGCACAACCCCCATCGGAGACTGGGCAGCCGATTACGGAATGAATTCATACTCTATAGGAATAGAAATGGTTCACTCTTCGAGCACAGGCGCCTATCCCGAAGCCCAACTCGATGCTGTCGATGACCTCATCGCATACATAGATGCCTATTATGGCTTTGAAAGCGAGATCATCGACCACAAGGCCTGGCGCTCGGGCAATTCGGACACTTCCGCAGAATTCGCCGACCACCTTGCCCATTACCAGGCGGTCCGCACGCATGCCGCAGGCTAGATCATTGACTCAGGGCGCCCATTCCCCCATAATGCCACCTGTCACGTAGCTGGGATCAATACGCAAGTTTTGAAACCACTCAATTGAATATTTGCACGACGAACACCCACGCTGTAGGGCATCTGCCTTCTGGGTAGTTCTGTCGTGTCATCATGCCATCGAGTGGAATCGCCTAGCTGCGTGACAACAGTGGTGGATGCCCTTCACCGAAGAGCCTTCCACCCAGGTTTGTTGTTGTCACGACAGAAGGAAGGCCTCTATGAGCACTTGCACAACCTGCGGTATCGAAGTTACGGGCGATATGGCGTTTTGCCCGAATTGCGGAGCACCCGTACCTGCTGCGCAACCAATCCCCCAGCAGACCAACTACCAGACTCCGGCCGCTGTGCAAGCACCAATCGCCCAGACTTCTCCTTCGGGACAAAACGCTTGGCAAAACGCCCAAGTCCCTCCCGTCAATCCTGGGAATCAAGCGAATCCCCAATCTCATCCCGTCGATCTCAACGCAACCGTTTGCGCAAAAGACCACACGGGCGAATTCAGCGCACAAGATATCTCCGACAACAAGGTGTACGCACTGCTTGCCTACCTTCTCGGAATATTCGGGGTCATCGTCGTCGGTCTCGTTGCCCGCGATTCGAAATTTGCCATGTTCCATATGCGCCAATCGGCAAAGCTCGTTGTAGTGCAGTGGCTCTTCGGGCTTATCGCTGCGCTATTCTTCTGGACGGTCATCATTCCGATAGCCTACTTCATTTTCACCCTGGTTCTCGCAGTCGTCGAAGTCATCTGCATTGTCAATGTCTGCAGGGGCAAGGCAAAAGAGGCTCCCATCGTTAGCTCGTTCGGATTCCTCAAATAAGTTGCAAATGCCCTCTACGACTGGAGGCAGTAGGCCTATGTCTCAAAACTTTTGCACCTCTTGCGGTGCCCCTCTAACCCAAGGACAAAAATTCTGCACGTGCTGCGGGAAAGCCATCATCGCCCCCAGCAGCGAACCAGAAGCCACCGTCCCACTCGCACCCCTCAACAGCACCAGTGAGATATCCACAAACCCGCAGCCCCTGTTAACCGCTGAGGCGGTGCATTCCGCTGAACCTTCGCCCGCATCGGCGCCCTCCGTCGTCGCGATACCGGTCGACTCCCCGATCGGGGAATCCCCCCTCACTTCCACTACATCCTTTGACGCGCCTGCTGCGACCCCTGTCCTGTCGCCCGATGCGCCGTCGCCCAATGCCCCTCCGCCGTCTTCATCGAAAAAGGGAATTGCGGTTGCGCTGCTCTGCGCTCTTGTGGGGACAGCCATCATTGTTGCGACCCTCTTCGTCGCAGGAGTCTTCAGAATGCCAGAAGCCTCACCTGAAGAGCCAACTGAAACCCCGCAGGAGCAACCCAGCACTCCCAGCGAAGAGCCAGACGAGAGCACCAACACCGCGGATGCCGCAAATGCATCCGACGAAGCGAGCTCCACCACCGAAACCGATACCCGTGCCACAACGGAAAGCGCGCAAAGCGAACCTCCCACTGATCGCGCCGAGGCCGTTGTCTATGACAAGCTGCTCGTACTCTACGATGATCTGGGAGCTTTCGACCAGCGCATTTCCGAAGCGGCCCAGCAGTTCAACGAAAACTACCTGTCGCTCGACTACGAGGCGCGCGCCCGCTATGCAACCGAAGCCGAAGCTCTGCTCGACGACATTTACAGCAGTTACAACGATCTGTATAGCACCACGATATCCCCTCAGTCGCCCAACGCCGTCGCCTATGAGGCGCTCGACACGTGCTACGAAGACTGCGTTCAACGCATCTCGGTGATTTCCGAAGCCTGGACTATCAGCCTGTCCTACGAAGACCCCTCCGCCTACCGCGATGAGATTCTCGCTCCCATAATGCGCGACAACGTAAACGGCTCCAATCTCTATTACACAGAGTTTCAGGAGACGTACCCTCTAGCCGAGCCCGTAGCGCCCCAGACATCGTAAGCGTGCTCAGCATCGGATGATCAGCGCGCAAAGGAGACCATTATGAGCAATCGGAACTTCTGCACAAAATGCGGAGCATCGCTGGATGCGAGTCAAAAGTTCTGTACCATCTGCGGAAACGCTCTAGGAGAAACCGTCAATGAACCGAGAGACCCCGCAATCCCAGTCGCATTCCCTCAAATCGCGGCATCACCTATCGCAGAGCCGATTCCGCAGCCCGTGGTCTCCGCCCCCGCACCAGTCCAAGTGAATGGCGCTCAAAGCGTCCCACCACCCCGCCCCAAAAGGCGGGGCGGGGTGGTGGCAGCGATCCTATCTGTTGTGTCCGTTGCGGCCATTGCCCTCGTCGTCTTAATCGGCATGGGCGTTATCGATGCCGGACTCGAGGAGAATCCGAAAAGCGACGAGCAAACCGCAGTGGAGGGCACCAGCGACGACAACGGCTCCTCTGAGCTATCTGGCAGCGACAGCGAGACCGAAGACACGACCGCCGAAGAGGCCAACCAGGAAACCTTGGCCAATACCGGCGATAGCACCGAAGCGGAGTCGCAGGACTCATCTGCAGCCAATACCGAGCCGCTCAGTCTCGCTAACGAAGACGACTACTTTCACATCAACCTCTGCTTGAGCAACTTTTCGGAGATCGACTCCATTATGAACGGCTACCGAAACAGTCGCACGTCGTCAGATCAAGTTTTCCTCTTTGCCTACGCCCACGCACTTCTAAACAGCACAAAGGCTGTGCAATTCGGGGAGTACTGGCCCGTCGCTGGAGGCGGACCTTATTACGCGCGCGCCTCTTTCGAATCCCTTAAAAAATACGCTGACCTGTTCCTGAAAGAGTCGCTCGCCGTAGAAGACATCCCCTTCGATACTTGTTACGAAGATGGGTATGTCTACACCAATCTCGAAACCATATCCGCCGAGGGAATCGCAGTCGCCACCGAGATGGAGTACCTGGGAAACGACCAGTATCAAATCGAGTTTGAAATCTATCGCAATGCCTGGGATGAGTCCTATACCGTCACCGATGAGTCGTACTACCGCATGACACCCCAAGAACTCGCCCAAGCATTCGACCAGCGCTTCCCCTCCTGCATCGGAACCGCCGTGCTGGAAGCCGGCTATGACGACGAAGCGGCTCCGTTTAAGCTGCTCTCTTATGACAGCACCCCCGTTTAATTGTTCATTTCCCGAATCCCACTTTTGGAGGCAACCACCATGTCTTTTTCGTACGAAACCCCCAAGACCGAATCATTCGAAACGCAGAGCGCTCTGGAATACGCGATCCCCGCCGATTCCAACAGTGCGCAAAGCGCATACACCTACCAGGCCCCAAGCACAGCGATTTCCGGACAGAAAAGCAAGGTTGTTGCAGGCTTGCTAGCCATTTTCTTAGGCTCCCTTGGCGTCCACAAGTTCTACTTGGGCTATACGCAAGCAGGAATCATCATGCTGGCAATTAGTCTCATCGGAAGTCTTGTGGTCATCGGCCCCCTGGCCATGGCGGTAGTCGCCCTGATCGAAGGGATTCTTTACCTGACGAAAAGCGATCAAGATTTCTATCAAATCTACGTTGCGGAAAACAAGCCTTGGCTTTAGAAATCGGTGACAACACCTTAACGCGGTAAGGATGCATAACGTATGCCATACATTGACGCCTCGCATTATCAACACCCTCTGGACAGACAAGCATTAAACGCCCTCAGGTCGATCCCGGGTTTCACGGCTCTCTTGAGAGCATTCATGAAGGTCTATAACGAGCGCATCGTATTCATTACCACCAAGTCAACGCATCTCGAAATCACTCCATGCCAATTGTCGGAGTATTACGACATGCTGCCCCCTCTATGCGAAAGGCTCGGCATAGAGATCCCCACACTCTACCTGGCCAACGACGTCACGATGAATGCATACACCACAAACGAGTCTTCGCCCATCATCGTTATCAACAGCGGAACACTTCAGAATTGCTCAAAAGAGACGATTCGCGCAATTCTGGCCCATGAGTGCGGGCATATCGCAAGTCATCATGTCCTTTACCACTCAATGGGAAGCCTGATAATGAGCGGGGCGGCGGCGGTACTGCCCGGCGTAGGGGGCCTAGTGAGCGTCGGACTCCAAGCCGCATACTTGACATGGAGCAGAGCTAGCGAATACACAGCAGATCGCGCCGCAGCGATTGCGCTGGGCTCCTCCGAACCAGTCGAGACCATGTGCGTTGAACTCGCGGGCGGCTGGAACCGGCTTGACCTCGATATCGACAAAGAACTCTTCATGAACCAAGCGGCAGAATACGAGCGGGCAATTCAAGGAGATTCCGTCAGCAAGGCCTTCGAGGTTGTTCTCTATGCACTCGAGGGAACGCATCCCCTTAACGCCTATCGCGCACTCGAACTCAGACGTTGGTGCGGATCGGATGAATTCGAGAATATGCAGCGCTTCCTGAGAGGAGAGGCGATCGATGCCCCGACGCAACCCTCAGGATTAGCGGCGCAGGCACCAAACGGCAGTGGCAACGCATCGGAATCAGGTGCCGAATCATTTTGTGGTTTTTGCGCTCATTGCGGAGCACCCCTGCAAGAGGGACAAAAGTTTTGCGGCTCCTGCGGAAACAAGTGCGATTAACTTCAATTGCTGCGCCGCGCAACTAAAAGGCCATCGTAATAGTTCGCGAGCGCAGCGGCCTTCCCGCCGACCACCACACAGCGTCTCGATCAGAACTACACCTTTCGTGTATTCTCGGGCGCACCTGAAGCGCTCTCCGCGTGGAGAGTGCGTCAGGTAAATTAGTACATTTGTTCTTGTGATGGCATTATACCGTGCTACAATAACCATGCTAGGTGGTGTGGCTGCCTCGTCCCTGAGGAGGTTTGCCATGGTTACTTGGATAGAGCTACTGACTCTTCTCTTGGTTGTGATAGCGGCTATGGATTTGGCGGTACAGTTGCGCAAATGAAATAGCCGCCCCCACTGATGCGGAAGGACGGCTACTTCATCAAGCTACAAACTTGTTCCATGAGGTAGCCGCCGTTGCAGCGGCAAGCCACCTAGCATCTTGTTAGTTTACGCCCAGGAGACTGTTTAGTCAACGGAGCCAGCGGCCAGCAGGTCGGGGAATTCCTTGATGAGACGCTCGACGGGCAAGCCGACGATGGTGTCGTAGGAGCCGTCGTAATGGTCTACGAGCGCGGCGCCCTCGCCCTGGATGGCGTAGGCACCCGCTTTGTCGAAGGACTCACCCTTCTTGAGGTAGTCGGCGATTTCCTCGTCGGTCAGATCGCGGAAGGTCACGCGACTCGTATCGGCGAAGGTGCGGAAACCCAGCGAGATGTTGTCGGCCTCGGGGGCGGCGATCATCCACACCGACACGGCCGTAATCACCTCGTGGGCGCGGCCCGAAAGCTCGCGCAGCATGTGCTTGCCGTCTGACAGACTGCGGGGTTTGCCGAAGATCTTGCCCTCGAGCACCACCATGGTGTCGGCGCCGATGACGATGAGCATGCCCGTGTAGTTCTGGGCCAGCACCTCCTGCACCACCGCGCCCGCCTTGCGCTCGGCCAACTTCTTGGCGGCCTCCTCGGGGTTGGCGGCCAAGTCGGGCTCCAGGCTCTCGTCCACCGGCGTGGCGGGTGTGTGCACGATGAACTTCACGCCGGCTTGCTCCAGCAGCTCGCGACGGCGCGGGCTGCCGCTGGCGAGCACCACTTCGAAGGAGGGTGACGCGACGGCCGTGGCTTCGGCAGCCTTATCAGCTTCGACGGCTTCAGACTGCTTGGCTTCTTCGGTCATACGGAAATCCTTTCGCGAAATCGCAGATATTTCATACCCTGCACGAGCCTTCGTAGGGGCGGCCTTCAGGCCGCCCGCCAACCTCGGCACCCCACAGGAGCGGTCTTCAGGCCGCCCGCCAATGGGGGCATCCCGTAGGGGCGGTCTTTAGGCCGCCCGCCAATTGGAGCCTCACGGGCGGGCTGAAGGCCGCCCCTACGGAGCCAACCCTGACCTCACAGGCAGGCTGAAACCCGCCCTACGAGGCGGCCTTCTCTTTGTCGCGTTTGCGGCGGGCTCGGAAATAGGCCATGGGTTCCACCAAAACGCCCTGCTTGTTGGCGCTCACGGCCAAATCATACTGGATGTTGGCCACATAGCCGCCCCGCGGTTTGCCCTCGGCAAAGCCAGCGAGCACGGCTTCCACGCTAGCGGCGTCCACCCGCGCATCGGGTCCGAGCATGGCCTGCAGCAAGCCGAGCACGGCGCGACGCTGCAGCGGGCGCTCCGCTTCGCCGAAGGCCGGCAGCAGACGGAAGCCCTCGGAACGATCGACGCCGAAAGTGTCGTCCTCGGCCACCCACACCGCCACATCTTCCGCCAGCTGATCGGCCATGCGCTGCAGCATGTCGTCCTCGTCGGCGATGAGGTTCATCGAGCGCGTGAGCACCTCGGGCAGCGTTTCGTTCCATTCCCGACACGGCGGCACCACCTTGTGGCGCACATAGGCACGGAACCGGTCGGTATGGGCGTTGGTGGCATCCTCGCGCCAGAGGTTGCCCATCTCGTCGCAGGCCATCGGCTCGCCGGCGGCCTCACGGGCGGCCAGGTAGGCGCGCAGCTGGTCGCGGGTCGTATCCAGCAGGGGGCGCACCACCGGTCCGTTCTCATAGCGCATGCTACGAAAGCCTCCGGGACCCGTGCCCACGATGGAACGCATATAGAAGTTCTCGATGCGGTCGTCGGCCGTATGGGCCGTGAAAATGCGCGCCTCGGAAAGCGGGCAGCCCTCGTGCTGGCACATAGATCGCAGCGCCTCGTTGGCAGCCAGATAGCGCTCGCGCCGGGCCACGGCCTCCACGTTCTCGCGGGAACGGGCCGCTTCGGCAGCGATGTCAATGGAGCAAATGAACAACGGAATGTGCAACAGATCGGCCAGCTGCTGCACGAAGTGTTCGTCGCCATCGGCATCGTCGGCGCGCAACTGGTGGTTCACATGCAGCATGGCCACCGGGCCCACATCGCCCGCATCGCGCAGGGCGGCGCCCAGATAGGCCAGCGCCGTGGAATCGGAGCCGCCGGACACCATGAGCAGCACGGCGGCATCGCGTGCGGCCAAGCTGTGCGCCGCGATGGTGGCGCGGGCTTTCTCGAGTACGTCAATCATTTCTCTTCTCCAGCATCACGATAGATTCAACATGATCGGTATGGGGGAACATGTCCACCGGGCGGATGGCGCGCACCTCGTAACCGCCCTCCACCAGGTGACGCACGTCGCGAGCCTGAGTGTGCGGGTTGCACGAGATGTACACGATGCGCTCGGGAGCAAGCGCGCAGGCGGCGCGCAGGAACTCAGGAGTGGAACCCGCGCGGGGCGGATCCATGAGCAGCACCAGAGGCTGGGAATGATCGCCGGGGGTTCCTTCGACTTCGCGCTGCGTGCTCTGCTCAGGATGACACGCAGATTCAGGCTGCGCGCTCCGCTCGGGATGACACGCAGGCTGGGGGCGCTCGCCCGAGGCGGCCAGCTCCTCCATGAAGGCGGTGGCATCCTGGGCCACAAACGAGGCGTTCTCCACGCCGTTGTGGCGAGCATTGCTGGCAGCATCGCGAATGGCCGATGCCACGGAATCCACGCCGATAACGCGGGCGGCACCGCGCTTGGCGGCGACGAGGCCGATGGTGCCCGTACCGCAATAGGCATCGATCACTGTCTCGGCACCCGTCAGGTTCGCCAGGCGGATGGCCTCGTCGTACAGCACCTCGGTCTGGGTGGCGTTCACCTGGTAGAACGACTGCGACGAGATGCGGAAGCTCAAGCCGCACAACGTGTCCAGGATGAAGCCCGGGCCATACAGCACGCGTTCCTTGTCGCCCAAAATCACGTTGGTCTGACGCGTGTTCACGTTCTGCACGATGGCGGTGATCTCGGGTACGCGACGCTTCAGCTCGCGGCAGAAGGCTTTGGCCGAAGGAAACTCGTCGCCGTTGGTCACCACGGTCACGAGCACTTCCCCGCTTTCGTGGCCCACCCGCACCACGGCATGGCGCACAAACCCCGTGCCGGTATCCTCGTTGTAGGGCTCCATGCCCCAGCGGGCCATGACGTCGCGGATGGCCAGGGTCACGCGCTTGGCTACCTCGTTTTCAATGGCGCACGTATCGGTGGGAATGAGCCGATGGGTGCCGGCCTCGTACATGCCCGTAAGAATGTCGGCGCGGCTCAGCTTCGCCCCCTTCCCCTTCGCCTTCCCCCTCGCTTTCGGAGCGTCCTTGGCCGCAACCGCATGCCGTGCACCCCGGGCAGGCGCATAGGGCGAGACCACCTTGTTGCGGTAGTGAAAGGGTTCCTCCATTCCCAAAATGGGCAGCAATGCGTCGGCGGGAGCGATGCCCTCGAAGAGGGCTGCCACCGCCTGCTGTTTCGCCGCCAGCTGCTCGGCGTAGGGCACGTTCAACTGGCTGCAGCCGCCGCAACGGCCGAACACCGGGCACAGAGCGCAACCGGCGGTCGCTGACGCACGGCGAGCATCCTCGGGCTGGCGGGCGGCCTGAAGGCCGCCCCTACGGGGATGGCCGCTGCAGCGGGGGGAGCTGACGCTCTGAGCCTCGGGGGCGGGAACTCCGGACGCCGCTTGGCGGGCGGTCCGAAGGCCGCCCCTACGGGGATGGCCGCCGCGGCGAGCGGCAGAGCTTGCGGGGGTGAAGGCGCCAGATGCTCCCGTGGCTTTCCCTACCTTGGCGGGGCGGCTACGGGGGCGTTTCGGCTTGTTGTCATGTTTTCTCGTCATAGCCCCATTTTGACATAATGGTCCCATCGGAAAAGGAGGCAATCATGAACTTCATCATTCGCTGGATCGTCACCGCCATCGCCGTCGCTGCCGCCGTGTGGATCGTGCCCGGCATCGAGATCGTGAACGGAGGCGCCTCGTGGGTGGGCATCGCGCTATTCGCACTCATCCTATCGCTGGTGAACATGTCCATTAAGCCCATCCTGCAGGTGCTCTCGCTGCCGGTGACGGTGCTCACGCTGGGCATTTTCTACCTCATCGTGAACACGCTGCTGCTATACGTGGCCGCCTGGCTCGCCAACGGCCTGTTCGGCGCTGGCTTCTACATCGCCAGCTTCGGCAGCGCGTTTGTGGCCTCCATCGTCATTTCCATCGTATCAGCCCTGGTAAACGGCCTCGTAGGCAACGACGCGTAGCAAACGGCGGGAAGAAACCGCAGACAAGCCGCAGGGCCGTCGGCACACCAAAAGAGCCGCTGGTACCATAGCACCCCTCGCACCGCGCTGCTCCCTTTCGCAGCGCCGGCCGCCCTTTCGCCCCATCTCGCCTCAGCGCTTCCGCCAAAACCGCGGGGTTTGGTACCCCAAAATTGCGGGGTTTGGTATCCGCTTGCTCGCAAAGGCCCAGGTCACGCAAATTACGCTAACCAACTTCGGGTACCAAACCCCGCGATTCTGCCGACAAGGCATTTTCGAACGGCTAAAACCATCGGTTTGGTACCCATATTCGCAATCCCTTGCTTCTGCCACAGCGCGAACGCCGACAGAGCCTCTACTCGCTGCGCAGGGCCTCCACCGGATCTTTGCGGGCGGCGGCCATAGCGGGGAACAAGCCGGCGATGAACGACAGGAACACGCTGATGGCCACCAGAATGGCCGCAGCCGTCGGCGGCAGCAGGGCCACGTCGGGCACATCCAGCAGCGAGTACACCAGCGCGTTCACCGGAATGCTCACCAGGGCCACAATGCCCACGCCCAGAAGGCCCGCCACCAGGCCCTCGATGATGGTCTCGGCGTTGAACACGCGGCTGATGTCGCCCTTGCTGGCGCCGATGGCGCGCAGGATGCCGATCTCCTTCTTGCGCTCAAGCACCGAGATGTAGGTGATGATGCCGATCATGATGGACGACACCACCAGCGAGATGGCCACAAACGCGATGAGCACGTAGCTGATCATGTCCACGATGGTGGTGACCGACTTCATCAGAGTGCCCACGAAATCGGTGTAGGAGATCTTCTTGTCATCCTGACCCGAAGCCACCATGCGGTCGTTATAGTCGTCCAGAATGGCGATAACCTGCTGCTTGTCCTCGAAGTTGTCAGGGTATATCTCGATTTCCGAGGGCTTATTCAGGTCAGCATAGCCCAGCTTCGCCAGGTTGCTGTCGTAGGAACGCGTGCCGTCGGTCATCAGCGACAGAATCAGCTCGCGCAGCTCGTCCTCGGTCATCTTCATCTGGAAGGCATTTTGGAAGGCGTTCGTATCCACCGACATGGCCAGCGGAATGTTCTCCTGCAGCTGTCCCATCACCTTCTGCACCGAGGCCTCAGTCTTGGCACCGATGGCGGCCATGGCCTCCTGCATGTACGCGGCCATAGACTGCTCCAGGGCAGCCGATATCTTGGTGGCCATCTCCTGCTGCATGGCGTTGGCGTCCACGATCTTGCCCGCGTACTGGCCCATGATGGTCTGCATCTCGGCGCTACGCACGTAGCTTTCCAACGTGGTCTGAGCCAGCGATTGGAAATCGGGCGGCGTGCCGGACGCAACGGCGTCGGCGTAGGCCTTCCCCAGGGCCTGGGCGTAGCCGGCCATAGCGGCGCCCATCATCTCGCCCATGGCCTCCTCGCTGAATGCGCTGGACATATCCAAGTTCAGCGCGCTGGCGTCCAACGAGGGAGCGGCGGGCAGGTCGTCGGCCGAAAGGCCCTCGCCGATGGCGCTCGTGTCCACCGATATCTTCGACTCATCGAACTTGAACGCGTTCTGCAGCGCATCCTCATCCACGCTGAACAGGGAATCCATGTTGAAGCCCGAGCCGCCCTCCTCGTCCTCGGCGGCGAACTCCTTACCGTTGAACACGTCGATGGCCGGATAGTTCAGCTGCTCCTGCACGATAGGGGCCTGCTTGGCTGCATCGATGATGTGCAAGGTGAGCTCGGGGGAATAGTAGATGCCCGTGGAAAGCGCCGTGGCCTTAGCATCGGGCTTGGGCTGCACCACGCCCACGATCTTCAGATCCTCGCCGGCGTTCACCAGGTTGCGCATGTAGTCGGTGTCGTCGGTTTTGTCCACCCACACTTTGTTCTCGGCATCGTAGGCGTAGAAGTCGGCGGCGTTCACCATCTTCAGAGGCACCGCCATCAGCTCCTCGTAGGTGAATTCCAGGTCGTCCTCGGGCGAGGCCACCTCTTCCTCGTTCATGAACTGGTCGATCATGTCCTCCAGCACCGCATGGTCGCGCAGGCCCAGGGCATAGGTGACCAGGTCGGGCACCGTGCCGCGCGACGTGAGCACGATGACGCACTCGTTGTAGGCCGCCGGCCACCGGCCCGCCTTCACGTCGTACTGGTCCTCCACGATATGCGCGTTGCCCATCATCTCGCTGAACACGTCGGTGGAGTACATGGTGGACATGAGCGAGTTCGTGGAGCCGCCGCCCATCCCGAAGGCCGAGAACGTGGTGTCCGGGTTAATCTGGCGCACACCGTTCTCGGTGTTGGCGTCGAAGATCTGCGGCGTCACGTTGTAACGGTACTCGATGGAGTTCACGTAGTTGTCGATGCCGTTGCCGCCCTCGTCGAAGAACAGCTTCAGCGAGGCCAGGTCGTTGTTCTCCAGACTGGCGAACATATCGGTGACCATGCGCGTCTCGGGCACGGTGTCGCGGGCAGACGGATCGTTCTCGTCGCCGTAGGTGCCGCCGGAAAGTCCCGCGGCCGCAAGCGCATCGTCGGAGGAGCCGTCGGCCGCTTCCCCGTCGTCACCCGCATCCATGCCCATAAGCGCCGTCATGTCGAAGCCCGTGGACATAATCTGCAACGGGTACACCGACAGCGTCTCCTCCTCGGTCTTCTCGATGTAGTGGTCGACGCCGTTGGCCAGCGCCAGAATGGCCGCGATGCCCATGATGCCGATGGAGCCGGCGAAGGCCGTCATGATGGTGCGGCCCTTCTTGGTCATCAGGTTGTTCGCCGACAGCGCGAGCGCCGTGAGGAAACTCATCGACGTCTTGCGAATGGGCTTGCGCGACAGGTGCATCTCCTCTTCCGTGGGGAAGTAGGGGTCGGTGTCGGACTGGATGACGCCGTCGGCCAGGTTCACCGTGCGCGTGGCGTATTCCGCAGCCAGCTCGGGGTTGTGGGTGACCATGATGACCAGGCGATCCTTGGCAATCTGCGTGAGCAGGTCCATGATCTGCACCGAGGTGTGCGAGTCCAGCGCGCCCGTGGGCTCGTCGGCCAGCACGATCTCGGGGTCGTTGATGAGCGCACGGGCGATGGCCACGCGCTGCATCTGACCGCCCGAAAGCTGGCTCGGCTTCTTGTTCACATGCTCGGCCAACCCCACGGCCGCCAGCGCCTCCTTGGCCCGCCGCGTGCGCTCGGCCTTCCCCACGCCCGACAACGTGAGAGCCAGTTCCACGTTCTGCAGAATGCTCTGGTGCGGGATGAGATTGTAGCTTTGGAACACGAACCCGATGCGGTTGTTGCGGAACGTGTCCCAATCGCGGTCCTTGTACTTGTGAGTGGAGATGCCATCCACGATCATGTCGCCGGAATCGTAGTGGTCCAAGCCGCCCATCACGTTCAGCAGCGTGGTCTTGCCCGAGCCTGAGGGGCCGAGAATGGCCACGAACTCGTTGTCGCGAAACGAGATGGACACGTCGTTCAGGGCCACCTGGGTGAAGTCGCCCGTACGGTACGACTTGCAGATATGCTTCAGTTGCAACATGTGCTTTTCTCTTTCTCTCTCGATCGGGCCTATTATGATCGTCACCGCATCACGCTTCTAACGCTTTCGTCAAAAAGCGAGTTATTTGCACAGATTTGCCACGGCAGCGGCCGATTTCGCGTTATTCTGTCGGGGTTCAATTTTTCGCCGGCCCCGGGCCGCGCGCAAGCAGAAAGGACCGTCCATGGACGCCAAAGTGTACGAACTTATCAACGACCAGATCAACAAGGAACTGTACTCCGCCTACCTGTACCTGTCCTTCGCCGACTACTACGAGGAGGAGGGCCTGTCGGGCTACGCCAACTACTTCGAGATTCAGGCCCAGGAGGAGCGCGACCACGCCATGATCTTCCGCAACTACCTGCACGAGAACGGCGAGAAGGTGCGTCTTCTGGCCATCGATATGCCCGACAAGACCTTCGCGAACTTCCTGGAGCCGCTGGAGGCCGCCATGGAGCACGAGAAGTACGTGACCGCGCTCATCAACGACATCTACGCCGCCGCGCTGGAGGCCCACGACTACCGCGCCCAGAAGTTCCTCGGCTGGTTCATCGACGAGCAACTGGAGGAAGAGGACAACGCCGACACCATGATCACCAACATGAAGCTGTTCGGCAAGGACCCGAAGGGCCTGTACGATCTGGACCGCGAGTGCGCCGCCCGCGTCTACACCGTACCGAGCCCCTTGGCCGGCAAGTAGCACCTCGCGCCAACGCTAACGCCAACGAAGCTTCCGCATTTTCCATTGCCGGTTGCGACTTGCGGGTTGCAACCGGCTTTTTTACCGCAAAAATGCGATTGTGATGCACACTGCGGGAATTCAGGGGCTTGCAGCTAGCGATTTTCTGCAGAAAACGACTCAAAACGGTCGTTTTGCCCTTTCTGATGCATGTAGCGTATATATTTTGCATCACAATCGCAATTATCTGTCGTTTTCACAATGCCTGGTGGACCCTATGACTCAGAACATGCTCCTTCACGCCTGCTGCGGACCGTGCTCGATGGAGCCGGCCCGCGTCTTACGCTCCCGGGGAGTGGAGCCCGTGGTGTTCTACGCGAACTCCAACATCCATCCCGTCGACGAGTACGCCCGTCGCCTGGCCACGCTGCGCGCGTGGGCGGCGCATGAAGGGCTGGAAGTTGCGGAAAGCGCCTACGATGCCGAAAAGTGGGAAGCCATCGTCGGCCGTGTGGGCGATGCCGCCGAGGCGAAGTTCGGCGTTATCACCAACGAAGAAGGCGACCCCGACCCCGTAGGGGGCGACTTGCAGGTACGACCCGTAGGGGGCGACCTCGGTCGCCCCTCCTCAAGCGCGGCAGCCTCACCCGATGAGGGCGGCGCAAGCACCGCCCCTACGGAGAGGAACGCCGACGAAGGCGCCTCGCCCACGGAGGCCCGTGCTGCGCGCGAGGCCCGCTGCCGGGCCTGCTACCGCCTGCGCTTCGAAGAGGCCGCCCGTTATGCCCGCGAGCACGGGTTTGCCGCCGTGGGCACCACGCTTTCCGTAAGCCCCTACCAGTACACCCGCATCATCCGCGAGGAGCTGGAGCGCGCCTGCGAGCGCGAGGGCGTTGAGGCCCGCTTCGAGGACTACCGCCCCTACTACGACGAGGCCACCCGACGCTCGCGCGAGGGCGGCATGTACCGCCAGAACTACTGCGGCTGCCGCTTCTCGGATGCCGAGGCCGCTGCCGAGCGCGACCAGCGCCGAGCCGCCCGCCGCGCCGCCCGCGAGGCCGAACTCGCCGCCCATGCCCACGAGCGCGCCGCCGCGGAGGCCGAGCGCGCCCGCAACCGCGCCGAAAAGCAGGCCTATGCTGAGGTGCAGGCCAAGAAGCGCGCCATCCTGAAGGCCCTGCGCAAGCAACGGGGAGATTCTCATGAGTGAACGCCAAGCCCCGTCTCAGGGCAATCTCGTCCTAGTTACGATAGCCCTCGCGCTGCTTATGGCCGATGCGGCGGCGGCTCTTCTGTCTTCCGGTGCCTCTATCATCGGCTGCCTGATCGCCTTCGACCGCATGCAGGGCTTCTCGCCGCTCATTATCGGTGTCGGCATCGGATTGGCCCTCGCTGCCATCGCTTTTGCCCGGGTGCCGCCGCGCACCCTGAACGTCACCCTCATCAGGCCGCAGGTTGCCGCCGGACTGGTAGCCATCGCCCTCGTGTTCGGTGCTATCGGCCTGTATGCCCCCAACGGAGGGTTCGCTCCCTGCTTCGCCATTGCCGGCGTGATCTTCGGCCTCGGAGGCATCGGGCTGATAGCGGCGTGGGGCTCCTTGCTGGGCGACGTGACGCCCATCCAGACACTGGGGGTCGTAAGCTGGGCAGGCGCGCTGGCGGCACTGGGGTCCCTCGCCTGCCTTTCCTTCGCCAACGTCATGGTGATGCTGGCCATGAACGCGCTGACGCCCGTCCTCGGCGGCGCGCTGATTCTGCGCCTCGGCCTCGCGAAGCCCTCAGCAGAAGACATCGCCGCGCACACCGAAGCCAGCCCCGACCCATGTGCACCGCCCTTCTGGCCCCTCCTGGCCGGTGCGGGCATTTGCGGTATCGTTTTGGGATTTATCTGCGGAACACCCCAGCCCACCAACGACTTCGTTCACGCCGAGACCATCACGCGCGGCGTGTTCTTGGGATTCATCGGCTGCACAAGCGCCCTGGGATTGACCGCCCTGGCAAACCCTCCCCATGCCCGCCTGCGCACCGTGCTGCTCGGCCTCTGTCCCCTTATGGCGGCCCTCCCCTCCATTCCCTGCTTCATCGCCATCTCCCCTGAAGGAGCAGCTGGCACTTTCTTCGGAATACTCACCGGTGCGGGATTCGGCTTCTTCGCCGCACTCATCGGATGGTACCTCGCCGCCTTCGCCCCCTTTCCGCAAGTTCCCGGGCAAAACGCGCCAGGGCAACGCTGGGCCGCGACCATCGCCGTTGTTGCCGCCACCTTCGGCGTGAGCATGCTCGCGAGCCCCTGGCTTGGCGACACCGTTAAGACCGCGCTCTCCCTCGCCGTCTTCGTAGCCTACCTCGTCACCCTGGCGACCGTCGCCTTCCTGCGCAACCCGCTGGCGGCATCCGACGCAACGCAGGCCCAGCCCTTGACGACAGACCCATCTGCAATCCCCGCCTCCGCGCCGGCAGCCGCCGAATCCGAGGCCGTCCCCGCCGGCACCGACCCCCTCGATGCGCGCTGCGCCGAGCTCGCCGAGCAGGGCGGCCTTTCCCCGCGCGAGCGCGAGGTGCTCGCGCTGCTGGCCCGCGGCCGCACCGCCACCTACATTGCCGGAGAGCTGTACGTGTCGAAGGAAACGGTGAAGGTGCACGTGCGCCATATATACGAGAAGCTTAGCGTGCACTCGCGCACCGAGCTTCTCGATTTGCTCCAGCGCTAGGAAAGCATCCGTTCGTCCCTTCGTCGGCCTGCCCCCGAGCGCGCCGCTCAGCGAATCGCTCCGATTCTGCATCTTCACGTTAAAATGGCCCTACTCCAAACCGGAGGGAGGGAAGCCGGTTCGGAGCAGGGCCAAAGAAGAGTGCGAAGGCGTGAAAACCAACGCCTTCGCCGAAAGATTGTTCAGCGTGCTACAGCACTTCTTGACCAGTGATCAGCTTGCCGGCCACGCGACCGTGCGTCATGGCCATGCCCACGGAATTGCCGGCGAAGGGCGTCGTGTATTGCAGGCCGTAGCGCCCGCCCAGCGTATTACCAGCGGCATACAGACCCGGAATGGGCTCGTAGTTCTGGTTCACCACCTGCAGATCGCCGTTGGTCTCAAGGCCGGTCAGGGTAACCAGGCTCACGCCCATGGTGCGCGTGTTGGCCCCGAAGCCCTCGGCCGCGGCATTGCCGCATCCGTAGAACGGCGGGTTCTCGATGGGAGTCATCAGCACGGCGTCCTTGCCGAAATCGCTGTCCTCGCCAGCGTGGCACAGCTCGTTGTAATGCGCGATGCTGGCCAGGAACGCCTCCTTGGTCTCGCCCGCATAGCCCAACATGTCGGCCAGACCGTCCAGCGTGCTGGCGGCATACACCTGGGAGGGCATGCGCTCGGCCACCGTGCACATGCGCACCGTGCCGCCCTCGGGGTTGTCCACGGGAATAGCCTGCATATCCTCCACCAGCTCGGTGTAGTAATCGGGACGGCCGAAGTTGGCACAGCCGTGATCGAGCGACGAGTTCTTCAGGGTTTCCTCGTAGTTGGCGTCGGTCGCCAGGGTGAAGCCACCGAAGGGCTGACGCACGGCAATGGCCATGGAGTCGCAGATGGCCGCCTCGTTCATGAAGCGCTCGCCCTGGGAGTTCAGCCACAGGAAGGGGCTGGAGCCCCACGGGCCTGAAGCGCCGCCGCCGAAGCTCATGGCGCCGCGGGGGCCGGCCTCGATGAAGCCGCCGGCCCAGCAGCCCATCTTGTGGCCCTCGCCCATGCAGTCGGACTGGCCCTGCAGCGAAGTAGCATCCAGGCCCATGCGCTCGTTGTGCTCGCGGTACTCAGTCAGCAGATTCCAGGTCATGTCGGTATTGGCCGCGAAGTCGCCCGTGCACAGAATAACGCCCTTGCTGGCCACATACTTCGCATAGCCGTCGCTGCGCTCGGAGATGACGCCGGTTACCGCGCCGCTCTCGTCCTGGGTGAGCACGATGGCCTTCTCGCCGCAGTACCAGGTAGCGCCCAGGTCCTTGCCTTCCAAGATGGAGAACTGCTGGAACTCGTCCAAGCGGGAAAGAGCGGCAACACCGTCCACCGGGGCGTGCTGAATGGGGCCCATGAACTGCACCACACAGGGCCACGTCTTGAAGCCGCCGCGGTACAGGGGGTACTCCACATCGCCGTCCATCGCGAGGCCGCATTGGTGAATGCAGATCATGCTGTCATCCAGGGGGCTCACGGCCGGATCGGCCTCGCTCACTAGCTTGATGCGGTCATCGGGCCAGTTCACCAGCGAGGCAGCATGGTCGAACATCTCGCCGGAGTTCGCCACGAACTTGCGAATCACCTCGGTGTTCACACGGCCACCGGCACGCAGGCAGAATTCCTGCACGATCTCGCCCACGTTGTAGGGACCGAAGCCGCGATCGATGAGGAACTGCGAGTTCACATGTCCTATGTCCTCGCCCTTCACCTTGCGGCTGTCCTCGGGCGACTGCTCGATGACGACCACCTTGGCGCCGCCCTCAGCTGCGGCCAGAGCCGCCTGGATGCCGGCATGACCACCGCCGCACACCACCACGTCGCACTCGACGATCTCAACGATCTCGTCGTCGGAAATCTGCGGCGCGGCGCCCAGCCAGTCCTCGGTGGTCGCATAGCCCGACGTCGCAGTCCCCGCCGCCGCGGACGTGTCGCCCGTGTCGCTCAAAGTCTCCGTGCCGCCCTGCGGAGCGCAACCGCCCGCAACGCCAGCTGCCAGCGCGGCGGCGCCCGCTAGACCGGCACCCTTCAAAAACCCGCGGCGCGATACGCCTTCCCTCATTGCTTCCTTCATGCCTTCCTCCTTTTTGCCAAAGTTCTTCGAACCCGTTCGCCCCATTGCGCCAACGGGCCGAAGCTGCTTTCCAGCATAGGCGGGACAGCATTGCGACGTATCCCCCCAAGCGGGGAAAAGCCATAACCCGAAAGGAGGTATTTTTCCGCATTTTCCCCGCGTAGAGGCCTTCTGAGTACGTGAGATCCTCTTCATTTCGTGTCCTCTCCGCCGCACGCCGGCGGGAAGGACATTGCGAACCGCAGGAGAGGCCGAGCGCGCCCGCAACCACGCCGAAAGCAGGCCTACGCCGAAACGCAGGCCAAAAAGCGCGCCATCCTGAAGGCCCTGCGCGCGCAGCAATAAGCCGCGCCCCTCCGATTGCTTTGAAAATGACGGGTAGCGTAGTTTTGAGATGCAGGTAATTTCCGACTAAGGAAAATGACCTGGGGAAACTCCCCTCGCTCAGTCGTTTGGCAGCTGCAAGGACTACGCTACCCGTCATTTTCAAAGCAAAAACGCCCTCCCTGCACCGCCTTCCCGCGATTTGCCTTTCTCCTACGGTTTACCAATCGCCGTCCGGAAAACCAGGCCGGTAATCTATCATGCGGTAATTCCCCGACGCGAAGGAGCCGTCATGCCGAATGTCGCCCTTGCCCATCCCCAGTTCTCCCCCAATGCTGCCGCGGCAGCCGCCAAGGTGTCGCCCGAGATCCGGGAGCTGCTGCGCCGCTCCGGCAAGAAGAGCGTGCGCGAGTACACCCTGGGCGAGGAGATCTTCAACGCCGTCACCCACGGCGTTGGCGCAGGGCTTGCGGTGGCCGCGCTCGTGCTGCTCATCGTGAAGTCGGTGGGCGACGGCGGCGGCATCCTGCTGGCGGCCGCGCTCGTCTACGGCATCGCCATGCTCGTGGAATACCTTATGTCCACCTTGTACCACGCCATTGCCGTGGAAGGGGCCAAGCGCGTGTTCAAGGTGCTCGACCATTCCGGCATCTACCTGCTCATCGCCGGCACCTACACGCCCTACTGCCTCGTCTCGCTGGGGCATGTGGGTGGTCTGTGGCTCGCAGCCTTCGTGTGGGGCGTTTCGCTTCTCGGCATCGCCTTCGAGGCCTTCTGGACCTTCCGCCCCCGCTGGATATCGGCCGCGCTGTACGTGGCCCTGGGCTGGTCCATCGTGTTCTTCCTGCCCGAGCTGTACGTGCAGCTGCACCCGGCGGGCTTCTGGCTTTTAGCCGCGGGCGGCATCAGCTACACCGTGGGAGCCGTGTTCTACATCTTCAAGAAGGTACGCTATCTGCACTCCATCTTCCACCTGTTCGTGCTGGCCGGAAGCATCCTGCAGTTCTTCAGCGTGTACTTCTTCGTGATTTAACGATCCGGATCGAACATCCCGCCAACCTGGGCCGAAATGTCAGCGGGCCGCCTCGAGAAAGGGGCGGCCCGCTTTGTCGATGAAAGAACGCGGAGCCAGAGCCTACTCCCCCACATGCACCGCGCGCAAAGCGGCGATCTCGGCGCCCCAGCCGGCCAGGTCGTCCTGGGGCGTTTCCAGGAAGAAGGGCAGATCGCGCAGGGCCGCGTGGTTCGTCACTGCGGCGAGCGCGTCGAAGCCGATGCAGCCCTCGCCGATGGGAGCGTGGCGGTCCTTGTGGGCCGCAAGCGGGTTCTTCGAGTCATTCAGGTGGATGGCACGCAGGCGATCCAGCCCGATCACGCGGTCGAATTCTTCCAGGACGCCGTCAAGGTCGCCGGCGATATCGTAGCCGCCATCCCACACGTGGCACGTGTCCAGGCACACGCCCACCTTGTCGGACAATTCCACGCGCTCGATGATGGCGGCCAGATCCTCGAAGCGGCCGCCCACTTCCGTGCCCTTGCCCGCCATGGTCTCCAGCAGCAGCGTGGTGGACTGGTCGGGCGTGAGCACCTGGTTCAGCGCGTCGGCGATGAGTTCGATGCCCGCATCCATACCCTGGCCCACATGGCAGCCCGGGTGCATGTTGTACAGCTGACCGGGCGTATTCTCCATGCGCGCAAGGTCGTCGGTCAACAGCTCGATGGCAAACTGGCGCGTCTCGAGCTTGGCCGCCGCCGGGTTCATGGTGTAGGGCGCGTGGGCCAGAAATGTGGCAATGCCGTGCTCGCCGGCGTACTCGTGGAAGGCGGCCACATCGGCCGGGTCGATGGCCTTGGCCTTGCCCCCGCGCGGGTTGCGCGTGAAGAACTGGAACGTGTTCCCGTCGATGGAAACCGCGTCCTTCGCCATCTTCAGATAGCCTTTGGCGCTGGACAGATGGCAACCGATGGTGAACATGGCCTTCCTTTCGACAGAGCTAATGCAGCGGCCGCCTAGTATACGCTAGGCGGCTCGCATTCGGCATATTTCCCAATTGAAGACCAGAACCGCACGCTAAATTGCGTTTGTTAGCAATCAATTTGAGCAGTACGGGAAAATGAGACCGAAAAAGGGTCGAAATGGCCCTCTGTGGCTCCCAAATAGCCTTTTGGCCTGTATTCATTTGCTAACAAACGCAATTTGCTGAACAATTTTCCGAGCAATGTCACCCAACAAGAGAGGCGCTCCTCATGACCGCGGGCATGATCGGCATATTCCAGGAGATCGTCACGCTGTTCGCCATCGTGGGGGTGGGCTATGCCGCCAAGAAGCTGCGGTTCATGAACGACGAGTTCGACCGCATGCTCTCGAAGCTGGTTATCAACATTGCGCTGCCGGGCATGGTTCTGGGCTCGGTGCTCACGGCTACCGAGCTGCCCACGCGCGCGGAAGTGTGGATGTGCCTGGGACTGTCCGTGGCAGGCACGCTGATCATGTTCGCTGTGGCCTATGGGTTCACGCTGCTTCTGCGCATTCCCGATGGGCATCGCGGCGTGTACCGCTTTATGCTCTGCTTCGGCAACGTGGGCTTCATCGGCTACCCGGTGCTCTCGGCCATCTTCGGATCCGACGCGCTCGTGTACGCAGCCGTGTTCAACCTGCCCTTCAACTTCTTCGTGTTCACGGTGGGCGCGTGGTTCCTCACTCAGGACACCGACGGCGACGTGAAGGTGCAGACCACCTGGCGCACCTTCGTCACGCCGGTCATGCTGTCGTGCGTGGCAGCGGTGATCCTCACGCTGACCGGCGTCCATTACGTCCCCATTCTGGGCGACGCGCTGAACACGCTCGGTTCCATCACCACGCCGGCAGCGCTGCTCATCATCGGCTCGTCACTGGCGAACCTGCCGGCGCGCGACCTGGTAGGAAGCCCACGCCTGTGGTTGTGCGCGCTGTTCCGCCTGCTGGGAATGCCGGTCGTCATATGGGCGGTGTTCCAGGCCTTCGTGCCGGCGGGGCTGATGTTCTCGGTGGCCGTGGTGCTCGCGGGCATGCCGGTGGCCACCAACGGCACCATGCTCTGCTACCAGTACGGCGGCAACTCCCGCGTCATGGCCCAAGGCACCTTTGTCACCACGGTGTTGGCGCTGGCGACGATCCCCGTGCTGGCCGGCTTCGTGAGCACGGTGATGTAGCGCCGCATAAGCGAGCTTGCGCCCCCCCCATCAACCCCGAAGGCGAGAGCTCGCCGCCAATGCTTCCCAAACATGGCGTAGAGCCATCTCGGCGGCGCTTATGGCGCCATCTCCAAATGCCGGGGAGCTTATTCCCCGGCAATTTTATATTGAGGCGAGATGGACGAGGCTCTTCCCTACCCCTCGAAGTGGTTCACGGCTTCGGCGAGGTGGTCGATGATGGCGATGGACTGCGGGCACATGGCCTCGCAGGTACCGCACTGGATGCACTTGGACGCGGGGCCCTCGGCGGCCTGCCAGCTGTAGAGGCCCTTGACGAATTCGCGGTCCTCGGTGGTCTTCTCCAGGTTCAGCAGGTTCATGGCGATGGGGATCTTCACGCCCTCGGGGCAGTCCTTCACGCAGTAGCCGCAATTCGTGCACGGGATGAGGTCCACGCTGCGCAAAGCCGCGATGGCACCATCGATGGAGGCGCGCTCCTCGCTCGTCAGCGGCGTATGGGTTTGGAAGGTGCCCATGTTGTCCTGCATCTGCTCGAGGGTGGAGGCGCCGGCGAGCACCGTGAGCACGCCGGGCAGATCGAGGCAGAAGCGATAGGCCCAGGAAGCCTGGCTTACGTCCGGGTCGGCCGCGGCCAGCACCTCGGCACCGCGCTCGGGCAGGTTGGCCAAACGTCCGCCGCGCACCGGCTCCATGATGATGACCGGCACGCCGTGGGCGGCGGCCACCTGCATGCAGCGGGCCGACTGGGTGACCGGGTCGTCCCAATCCAGGTAGTTCACCTGCAGCTGCACGAAATCGACCTCGGGATGCGCCGCCAGGATCTCCTCCAGCGTCTCGGGACCGTCGTGCATGGAGAAGCCCACGTGGCGGATGAGCCCGTCTTCCTTGGCCTTCGCCACGTAGTTCCACATGTCGTACTCGTCGAACTTGGCCGTGCGCGCGCCGCCCAGGTTGTGCAGCAGGTAGTAGTCGATGTAATCGACCCCCAGCCGCTCAAGGGAGGTAGGCAGGCAGGCCTGGGCCTCCTCCTTGCTGGCGCAGGCCCAGGCCAGGCACTTCGTGGCCAGGGTGTAGGCCTCGCGCGGATAGCGCTCTACCAGCGCCTCGCGCAGAGCCGTCTCGGAAGCGCCGTTGTGGTAGACGAATGCGGTATCCACATAGGTGCCGCCCTTCGCGATGAACTCGTCCACCATGGCGCACACCTGCTCGATGTCGATGGCCGTTACGTCGTCGGGGTTGGTGAGCGGCAGGCGCATGGCGCCGAAGCCGAGCTTGGCCACGCCCTCGCAAGATGCCGTCATAGATGCTCCTCTCCTATTGTCTCTCTGTCAGAAGAGTAAAACTTTGAGTGAACTTCAAGTCAAGAATACGGCGAGAAGCGACGGGCCAGCGGCAAAGCGCTGCGTCCGTTCGCTGCGTCACGACCCGCAGAAAGTCATCGCCCGCAGAAGGAAAACTGCTTACGATCTTGTGACACTTCGCTGATGAGGAGGCTCATCGCATCGGATTCCCTCACCATTGTTCCTCGCTGAAACGCAGCTTATTCGTACCCGCAGATATAAAGGAAGGTGTGCCATGGGCCTTCTTGCCGCTTATGCCGTTCCGCATCCGCCGCTGATCGTTCCCGCCGTGGGAGGCGGCCAGGAAGCGGAAGTCGCCGACACCACCGCTGCCTATGAAGAGGTGGCTCGGCGCATCGCCGACCATGCGCCCGATCTCATCGTGGTGGTCTCGCCCCACGCGCCCCTGTACCGCGACGGGTTCTTCATCGCCGACGCTGAAACCGAGGAAGGCTCGCTTGCTGCCTTCGGCCAACCCGAAGCGCGCATCACCACCCGCACCGATACGGCCTTCACCCAGGCCGTGGCCGACCGCCTCAGCCGCCGCAGCATTCCCGTGGCCGGGGCACCAGCGCATCACGAGGAGATAGACCATGCCACCTACGTGCCGCTGCACTTCATCGGCCAGACCGTGGACTTGTCGCAGGTGGCCGTGGTGCGCATCGGGCTGTCAGCGCTGTCGCCTTCCGACCATCAATTCCTGGGACTTTCCATCACCCGCGCGGCCGAGGACCTGGGCCGCCGCGCGGTGCTCATCGCCAGCGGCGATCTATCGCATCGACTGAAGGAAGACGGCCCCTACGGCTTCAACGAGGCCGGGCCGGCGTTCGACCGCGCCGTCACCGACTTGTTCGCCGCCGGCTCGCTGCGCGGGCTGTTCGGCCTGGACCCCATCCTGTGCGAAGACGCGGCCGAATGCGGGCTGCGCGCGTTCCAGATTATGGCCGGCGCCCTGGAAGGGCTGCCCTTCACTCCCGAGCTGCTCAGCTACGAGGGCCCCTTCGGCGTGGGTTACGCCGTAGCCGCCTTCGAAGTGGAATGCAGCCCCTCGTCCACCGAGGAAGAGGTGGAAGCCGAGCTGATGGAGGCCGACGAAGCGCCGGTGCGCGGCGCCCATGCTCGCGGTGCCTGCTCGGCCGTGGATCCGCTGGTGGCCTTGGCACGGGCGAGCGTGGAGTCCATCGTGGGCACGGGGCAGGTGCTGCCCCTGCCCGCTGATCTGCCCGACGAGCTGACCGGCCAGCGCGCCGGCGTGTTCGTGAGCCTGCACGAGGCCGACGGCCTGCGCGGCTGCATCGGTACCATCGCCCCCACGCGCTCCTGCGTGGCCGAAGAGGTAATCATGAACGCCGTAGCTGCAGCCACCGACGACCCGCGCTTCACTCCCGTTACCCCCGATGAGCTGGATGCGCTTTCCTATTCCGTGGATGTGCTGGGCGAACCCGAGCCCGTGGAGTCGTTGGAGCAGCTGGATCCGCGCCGTTACGGCGTCATCGTCACCCGCGGCTTCAAGCGCGGGCTGCTGCTGCCCGACCTGGAAGGAGTGGAGACCGCTTTCGACCAGATTGCCATCGCGAAGATGAAAGCGGGCATCGCCCCCGACGAAGACGCCCAGTTGGAACGTTTCGAGGTGGTGCGCCACACCCTGGGCGGCCAAGCGCGCGTGTATTAGGAGGGCGGCTGCCGGTGACGGGCGGGCTGAAGGCCGCCCCTACGGGGGTCGTCGAGCGGTTTTCGGGCGGGCGGGCTGAAGCCCGCCCCTACGGAGGTCGATGGGGTTCGCGGGCGGGCTGAAGGCCGCCCCTACAGTGTTGCGATGAGGGCGTCCCAGCCGGCGCGGCCGGTCTCGTTGGACTTGAAAACGCCCGTGGCCTGCAGTATCTCGTAATAGGCGCGCTCGCATTCCCCTTTGACGGCCGGCATCTCGGCGACCAGGCGCCCGGGCAAGATGGCCCGCCCCATTATCTCGATGAGGCCGATGTTCTCCTTCTTGATGTGGAAGAGAGCTTCGGGCACGTGGAACAGCCCGAAAGGATGCTCGGGCGTGGTGCGGTTGTTGCGTAGCACCAGATCCATCACGTAGTCGCCGCCTTCACGCCAGAGAATCGGGTTCAGCGTGTTGTGCCGTACGGTTGCGCCGTCGGCATCCTCCGTGAAGGGCACAATGCCGCCCGGCTGCCACGAAAACGTGCGCCACGCATCCAGCACCCGACAGGCCCCCTCGTACACAGCCGCACGATCGCGCGCCCGCAGACGCACCACCGACGCGGGCCATCGCACCACGCCGGCGCGCATCTGGGGCAGCCCCGGCAGTTTGAAAGTGCGCTCAACTGGCGCGTTCATCAGGGGAAACCGGTAGCCGCCGCCCTGAAAGTGATCGTGGGCCAGAAGCGAGCCGCCCACAATGGGCAAATCGGCATTCGATCCGATGAACCATTGGGGAAAGGCATCGACGAAGTCGAGCAGGCGCGCTATGGCAGCGTGGTCGATCAGCATGGGACGATGAACCGGCGCAGACACGATAAGATGCTCGGGGAAGTATCCGTAGGGCGAGAACCACCAGGCCCATTCCTCGCCGCTCAGCAGCACGGTCCGCACCGCGCCACCGCCGGCTCCCGCGCAGGCAATGCGCCCGTCGGCACCGCGGCGCCAGCACAGCACGCAATCCTCCGCCTCGGCATGCCCCGCCTCTTCGCATGCAGCACGGGCAATGTCGCGCGGGTCCTTCTCGGGCTTAGCCAGGTTGATGGTGACGTCCAAAGGGCCGACGGGGCTGTCGGCCGCCCAGCACAGGTTCGACGGTGCGCTCATGACAGGCGCCGCGCCCGCGCACCGGGGCCGCCCACCGTCACGCGACGGCAGGCCCCATAGCCCAGAAAGCCATCCATGGCAGCCACGAAATCGTCGGCACGTTCGCAGGGCACGAAGGCCAGCACCGCGCCGCCGAATCCGCCGCCGTGAATACGCCACGCCCCCGCCTCGCCCAGCAAATGAGCGCACAGGCTTTGGATGAGCATAGCAGGCTGCTGCTCGTCCGAACCGGGCTCGCGCAACGACACGTTCTGCAGGAACTGCGCCGAGGAAGCGCCCGACAGGCGCACCAGCTTCAGAAACGCAGCGAAATCGTCGCTGTCCAAGGCCGTGCGCTGAGCCTGCACCCGCTCCACTTCGTCGTAGTAGTGCAGCGCCCGCATGGCCCGGCGGTCTCCCAATGTGGCCCGCACTTCAGCCAGAGAATCCAGCAGCATCTGCACCGACACGTCGCCCAACCGCGATACGCCCAGCAGGTTCGCCACCATACGCATGTCGGCGGGAATGGCCGCAAACTCGTCGTTGTACAGCGAATGGTCCTGGCGACTGTCCACCAGCACCAGGGCGTAACCGGCCGCCTCGACATCCAAAGCCACCGATTCCACCACCGGCTCATCGGGGGCAAAATCGATGGTCACTACACCACCGCAGGCACTGGCCAGCTGATCCTGGGCGCCGCAGGGCTTGCCGAAATAGCGCTGCTCGGTTTCCACGGCCGCCAGCGCCAGCGCAACGGGATCCAAGGGCACCGCGCCAGCGCCTTCCCTCTGCTCCGGGCCATCGCCGAACAGCGCTTCCAGGCAGGCGCCGATCATCACCTCGAAAGCCGCCGACGACGACAGGCCGCATCCCGGCGGCACATCCGAGCACGTGGCCACGTCGAAGCCGGCCAGGGCACCCCCGTCGCGCGCGAACACCGCGGCCATACCGCGCACCAAAGCACCGGAAGTCAGCGTCTCCACCTTGTGGGGAGCGGCCCAATCGACATCGGCTAAATCTATTTCGTCGCTGCCGAAGCCTTCCATGACCACGCGGATGCGCCCCGACCCGTTGGGTGCCGCCAAGCCCCACGTGCGCTCGCCGATAGCGGCCGAGATAACCCGGCCGCCCTGGTGGTCAACATGGTTGCCGGCCACTTCCAAACGACCCGGAGCCGAGGCCAGCACGAAGCGCGCCGGCTCGGCGGATACCCCGCAACCCCGCGTCGCCACCGACCCGTCGACATCCAGCGACACGGCCGCGCGCGCCGGACCATAGCCGAACGCATCGGCGAACAGCGCTTCCAGGTGCGCCAGCTTCGCCGCTGCCTCGTCCTCAGAAACCGGAGCCATGCCAGCCACCGTCCTCTTCCAACTTGTTCACGCGTCGGTCGTAGGTGAGAATGCCGTTCACTTCCTCCTCCACATCCGACAGCTGGGTATACACGAAGCCCGCCAGCCCATCGGTAACCAGCGCCGCGGCCTGGGCCAGAGTCTCGCGCACCGCTGAGCGCCAGGCCGCCGCGTCTTCGAAAGTGTCGTAGCCGTAGCTGTGGGCGAAGGAGCTGTGCCCCTCCACGCGGAAAGTGGCGCCCCCGAATTCCGAAATGACGAAGGCCCGACCGCCACGCTCGGCCGCATAGCCCCGCAAATCGCGCGGTCGGTCACGGTACACCTTCAAAGGCCGGAAGTAATTGTGCACGCTGAGGAAGTCGCCGCAGTGCTGGTCGTACCAGCCGCTGACGGCGTCGATGGGCCGCGCCGGGTCCAGATCGTGCACCATCTCGGTCGCCATGGCGGCATCGAACTGTCCCCAGCCCTCGTTGAACAGCACCCAGCACGCCACAGACGGGTGGTTTCCCAGGTATTCCACCGTGGCCCGGCAGCTATCACGCCAATGGCCGCGGTAATGTTCGTCGCCGGCGCCCAGCTTTTCCTGATGAGCCGTGTCGGTGTCGCTGTAGTTGTCCCATGCGCTCCGCCACAACGTGGGACGGAAGCTGGTCTCCCACGTGTCGTAGGCGCCGCCGCCGTTCACCATGTCCTGCCACACCAGCATGCCCAGCCGGTCGCAGTGGTAGTACCACCGGTCGGCCTCCACCTTCAGGTGCTTGCGCAGCATGTTGAAGCCGGCGTCCTTCATGGCGGCGATGTCGAAGGCGAGGGCGTCGTCGGCCGGGGCCGTCATCAGCCCGTCCGACCAATAGCCCTGGTCCAGCACCCCGCGCAGCAGCAGCGGCTCGCCGTTCAGGAAGAACCGGTAGCGGCCAGCCGCGTCGGGCTGCACGACCACGGTGCGAAACGCCGTGTAGCTGTACACCACATCGGCGCCGAAACGCAGCGTGAGGTTGTACAGATACGGGTCGTCGGGGCTCCAACGCCGCATACCGGGCACGGGCAGCGTCACGCGCACACGCCGGCGCCGCTCGTCCTCCTCCGCCCCGCGGGCGCTCACCGGCACGGCGCCTTCCTCAGCCGGGGCCGCAGCCGAGGCCACTTGCACGCCGGAAGCATCGGACACGTACAAGCGCAGCAGCCCCTCGGTTCCGCACACGTCCACCTCGGCCGTCAGCTCGCCGCTCTCGGCGTCGGGCAAAAGCCGCAGCGACTCGATGTGGCGCTCGGGCACCACTTCCATCCACACGGGCTGCCAAATGCCGCTTTGGGCCGTATACCAAATGCCCCCGCGCTTCAGCTTCTGCTTGCCGCGCAGCTGGGTGCCCGTATCGCTGGGGTCCCACACGCACAGCGCAATGATGAACTCGGCGTTCTCGCCGGCATCCAGGGTTTCCCCCGGTTCCTTGGCGGCAATGGCCTCGGTGATGTCGAACACAAAGGGAAGATACCCGCCGCGATGAGTGCCGATCACCTTCCCGTTCACGCAGCAGGCGCAGGCGAAGTCGACGGCCTCGAAGTGCAGCAGGCAGCGCTCGCCCGGATGCAGGGGCGGCCGCGGGGCGCGGCGCACGTACCACAGCAGCTCGTCGGGCTGCAGCTGGCGCCCCACGCACGACAGCACCGATTCCGGCGAAAACGGCACCAGAATGCGGCCGTCGAACTCCTCGGGCGGCCGCACGGTGCGGCTGGCGCCCATAGGCACGATGGCGTAGTCCCACCAGCCGTTCAGCATGGCGAAACGGTCGCGCACGAACTGGGGATGGGGATGTTCCTGGCGCACGGCAAGGGGATGCAGGGCTTCGCCCCACGGCGTCAGCAGGGGTCGCTCGGGACCCAAATCGTGGTCGCGGGGGGCACTGGCCAGCACGCGCTTAATGTCCACAGCGCACGTCTCCTTGCATCTTCACGGAACGCCCCGCCGCAAAGGACGGGGCACTAAAGTCTAGGAGAATGATACCTGTCCGCAGCGCCGTCGGCGCTCACAAGGGCAAACGTAACTGATTCGCCACACCTGAGCGGCGCGTTTAGGCAGCCTGCTCTATGTGCAGCATTCGGCTCACCACGTCGATCAGCACGTCGTCGTCGGCATCGGGATGCGAGCGCAAATAGCTGACGAGCCCCACGATCAGCACGTAGAACGTCTCGTACAGGTGGTCGGACTGCTCGCTGTACTTCGTGGGCTGCACCAGCGGATGCGACACCATGAACTCGGCGCCCTGGGCGGCGAAGCGGTTCAGGAAGTCCAGGTACAGGGCGGCGTTTTCCTGGGTCGACAGCGCCATGCGGAAGGTGTTCTTCTCGAACAGCACCATGCGCATGATCTTCACCATGGAATGCAGCGACTCGTCGGTTTCCGAGGCGGCCCGGCTCTCGTGCCAGTGCTGCATGGCCTCGATGAAGTCGGTGATGTACTGGTCCAGCACGGCCGAGGTCACCTCGTCCTTGTTCTGGAAGTAATGGTAGAACAGCGAACGGGTGACGCCCACATGGTTGGTGATGTCTTGGATGGAGGTGTGGGCCAGGCCCTTCTCCTCGTACAGCTCGCGCGCGGCCACCACGATCTCGGCGCTGCGCTTGGCGGTATCGTTGCTGCGAAGGACCTCCCGCGTGGTCACGCCGCGCGTGTTCTTCCGTATCGATTGCATGGGGGTCCTCCTTTTCGATAGCACGCTTCGCAGACGAAACGCTCACCCACCCGTTGCACGCCCGGGCCAGCCCCGGAAATTGTTCCGATGCAACAATTTGACTATACGTCTGCACAAAAATGCGTCGCCGTTACGTCAGTGCTCTGTTACCGAACTGCCACCTATTGTTGACAGAGCGTTTACAATCATCCATGCTCTCCATTATTTACCCAGCCGTTAGCCATTCATTGCAAGCGGGCCCTCTCCATCACGCCTCCAGGGTAACGCTAGGGGAATCAGTGCACCCATCACGACCCCTCAGGTTGCGGGAGGCAACGCCCTCATGCGCGCAACCGTCTGTGGGAACGTTCGCGGCGGGAGAAATTTGACAGAGCGTACAAGGCGGGCGGCAGGTACAATGATGTCATCGCCCACCTCTATCTCGGGGAGCAGCCCATGGCCTTGAAGATTCTGAAAGTCATCGTCGGCGTTCTGGTAGCACTCATTCTGGCCGCGGGCGCCTATGTGGCCTACGTGATGGCCAGCTATTACCGCCTGGACGACAACCTTGCCCTTACCGTGGACACCCCGACCGCCCCAAATGAGGGTGCCGGCACGGCCGTTATCGACCTGGCCGCCGAACCTCAGCTTACCGTGGTCACCGCCAATTTAGGCTTCGGTGCCTACAACCAGGCCTTCGACTTCTTTATGGACGGGGGCGCGGGATCGGTAGCCGCCAGCCCCGAAGCCGTGCGCAAGGACATCGACGGCACGGCCGAGGCCCTGAAAGCCTTGCGCCCCACGTTCCTGCTGTTCCAGGAAGTGGACATCGACGGCACGCGCAGCCACCACATTAACGAGTACG
Organism: Adlercreutzia wanghongyangiae; assembly: GCF_035989245.1. Lineage (NCBI taxonomy): Bacteria > Bacillati > Actinomycetota > Coriobacteriia > Eggerthellales > Eggerthellaceae > Adlercreutzia > Adlercreutzia wanghongyangiae. Next base: position 122,477 of record NZ_JAYMFF010000014.1, read on the forward strand.
ACCTGCTGCGGGCCCAGTATCCGGCCCTCTATGCCGCGTTCTGCCAAAACTACGACTCGCCGTTTCTGGCGTGGCCGCTGTATGCGCCCCACGGAGCGAACAAGGCGGGACTCGCCACCTTTTCCGCCTATCCCATCGCCGACGGGCTGCGTCGCAGTCTGCCCATCTCCGAGGGCTTCGGCAAGTTTCTCGACTTGGACCGCTGCTATTCCATCTGCCGCATTCCCACCAGCGGCAATGCCGAGCTGGTGCTGTTCAACGTGCACCTGTCGGCCTACGGTGCCGACGCCGACATCATGGCCGCCCAACGGGCCACGCTGTACGAGGACATGGTGCGCGAATACCAGGCCGGCAACTACGTCATCGCCGGGGGCGACTACAACCACGACATGATCGGCGTGTCCGGCGAGGTGTACGGCAACACCACCGATGCGGTGGAAAGCTGGGCCAAGCCCTACGACTTCGATGGCGTGCCCGAGGGCTTCACCGTCGGCGCGAAGGCCAAGCTCGACGAAACGGGCGTCGCGGAGTTCGCCGACGCCGCCACCTGCCGCGACGCCGGCCGCCCCTACGACGGCACCAACGATCGCTGGGTTATGGACACGTTCATCTACTCGGACAACATCCAGGTTTCTGCCTGCGAAACCGTGGACCTTGACTTCGCCTACTCCGACCATAACCCCGTTTTGCTGAAGTTCCGCCTCATGCCATAGACCTCGGGCCCCGGCTTCAGTCGACACGCCTCCGCACAACCTTCCTCGAAGCGCGACACCCCGTGCAGTTCGCGCCCCATCATGGTGTCCCAAGCTTCTTAGGCGATCGGCTGCACCTTCAGCTCGCGCAGCGCCATGCCCTCCTCGTCATGCTCGACGATGGCGATGCTCAGGCCCAAGGCCACATCCCCTACATCGTCGCACACGGCTGCGAGCGCCGACGGCGGAAACTGGATGAACCCGTAGTCGGCGTTCTCCTCGGCCGTATCCGCCAGCCCGGCCGACTCCAAGGCGCGCCGCACCATAGGCACCGCGGGGCCGAAGGCCTTCACCGCTTTCAGGAAGAAATCGCGCGCGTCCATCTCGTAGCCGGGAAACGCGCGGGCAGCCGGGGCGTTCTGCTGGAACACCTGGCCCGTCAGCTTGTTCTCCAGCGAGCAGTAGTGCACCCCCAGGGAAAGACCGGCCTCCAGTGCGAAGCGCACCAGGGCCAAACACGTGTCCTCGCTGCCGGCGATGGGCAGCCCTCCCCCGTACCAGTAATCGTAGAGCACCCGATAGGGGGTGGGCTTCAGTCGATAGCCCCGCTCGACAAAGGCCTCGGCGTTGTGGAAGGGAAAGCACAGCTCCAGCAAGTTGATGCCGGCCACGCCCAGCTTGTCCAAGCGCACAATCAGGTCCCTCATGGCCTCGAAGTCGCCCGGCATAACGGGCATCTCCACCATCACGTTGTCGAAATGTCCCACAGCCGAGGCAATGGCTGCGAGCACCTCCTCTTTCGCTGCAGTCTCGTCCTCCATCTTGACGGAGAAGCGCGCCTCGTTCAAACCGGCGTCTGCCAGGGCCCGCTGCACCTCGCCGGTCCAACCGAAGCCGCTGGTATATAGGCGCGTGTAGGCATCGGGGTACAACTGCGCCGCCACCTCGAGAAATTCCAGCACCTGAGGCAGATGCAGCAGCGGCTCGCCGCCGGTGATGGCCAGCTGACTCATCGCGGCGCCTTCCCGGTGGCGCTCCCGCAGCTGATCGGCAATGGGGTTCGCATGGCTGCGAAAGAACTCGTAGTCCTCCTGGTTGGGGTTGAAGCAGAAGAAGCACTGCCGCGGGCAGGCTGTGGACGTGAGGAACGTCTCGGTTCCCACGCCGCGCATGCAGGCGACGCACGCCGGCGACTTCCACTGGGTCCACACGCTTTTCCCCTCGTTGGCCGCCTGCGCCCCCGATGCCACCAGGACGGCTACCGCATCGTCATAGCAAGCGCCGGCGCCGTCGGCCTCGGCAAACGCCAGTCCGAACGACCCAGCCGCCGTAAGGAACTCCTCCTCGATGGTCCCATACCGCTTAACATACGCCGCCAGCTCAGCAGCACCTGTCTTTTCTGCCATATCCCGCCTCTCTCGCTTTTCGGCCGACTATAGCAGAAAGCGCGCCGGGGCCTTACCCCTTCACGAAATGCGGATTGTCGGCGCTGTCCACATAACGGAAACCGAAACGTGCGGCATAGGCATGCACCAGGCCGAACACCAACTCTCCCACACCGCGGTAGAACGCCGTACGGGCGAATCCCCGCCCACGGGAATACACGCGTGGCCGCATTCCCCAAGATGTATATAAGCTTTCACCCACGAAGACCTTCTTTTGGTCAAAAGCCCCTGGATTTATCTGCAATTTTCGAGGTTTGAGGAAGAATTTGAGGCCGCAGAAGGGGTATTCACCCTTCCCACTCCCGTTCGCGATAGTTTTCCCATATAAAAGCTGGCATTTTTGACCACGATCAGGACTTCCGCGCTGAATGTGCCTATAAAACCTTGTGTTTGCGACCACCGCCAACGAACCACCACCAACGAATGCTCGTTGAGTGCTCCCGAAACCGCCGACACCAAAGATCTAGCTGGCGCAAAAAGACAGAGTTTAAATTTTCCTTAATAAGGGGGGGTGCCAGCCGCCGCTCCCCTTGGCGGCGGAGATGCCCTGCTATGCTGAACACACCCCGTACGCTGCAGGAAGGAGCCTCATGGGCAGACACGCGTCGCGCCTCGCTACTAGGAAGCGCTCTCGGGCCCCGTTCGTTGCGGTGGCCGTCGTTCTGGCCGTGCTGGTACTTGCCGGCGGTGTGTTCATCGGCTTTCGCGAGGGGCCGCTGCAGCACACTTCGGCCGAACCGCTGCCCGACGTATACGAGCCCGCGATGGCCATCGAACCTTTCCAAAGCAGCCACGACGAGGACGGCGACGGCATCGACGACCAAACCGACGTGCTGGCCAGCGCCGAGGCCTACGTCGCCACGAACCCCAAGTATAGAAGCACCTACTACGCGGAAACAGGCTATCCCGACGACGGCTTCGGCGTGTGCACCGACGTGATCGCCCAGGCGCTGAAGGGCACCGGCTACGACCTGATGGCCCTGCTGGCAGCCGATGTGCAGGAGAATCCCGAGGCTTACGGCATAAGCGAGCCCGACGCTGCCATCGATTTCCGTCGCGTGCGAAACCAGAAGGTGTTCTTCGACCGGCACGCCGTGTCCCTCACGTGCGATACCAGCGACCCCACCCAATGGCACGGTGGCGACATCGTGGTGTACAACGAGCATGTGGGCATCGCATCCGGCCGTCGCAACGCTCAGGGCCTTCCCTACCTCATCCACCACTACAGCCCCACGCAAGCCACCTACGAGGAAGACGCCCTGGAAAGCTGGGGCCCCATCATCGGCCACTACCGCATATCGGAATAGCGCAAAAAACCCTGCGACTCTGGCACGTAAGGGTAACTCGAGTCCCCATTCCCCAACATGGCAGAACAATTCGGGAGGGCGCTCCACCCGGCCCAGGCAACTCGCAAGCGAAACGCATTGCGACTTTCAATCCGGCCCGTATCAGACCGATGGCGCAAACAGGATCCCGCCGCCTGGGAGGGTAGGCGGCGGGATCGGAACATCGTTCATACGAGCGAGCACTCGAAAGGGCGTCACAGTCACCTGGAGCCAAAGCTAAACGATCACCTGCGCAAACGTTTCCTCTAAGGCTGCCGGACGAGGCTCGATGCGCAAGCTGGGATTGGTCATCGCGCTGTCAGGCAGGCAGGGCAGCGTGCTCACCGTGCCCTCGCCGTGATGCGACTCCAGCTCACTCAGCTCGCCGAACTCAAGGGCGCGCATGGGGCACGCGTCCACGCACACCGGGTTCATGCCCGCATCTCTCAGCGCCTTGCACGAGTCGCACTTCATCACAAGGTTCTTGCCCTCGGAGTACTGCGGCGCTCCATAGGGGCACGACCCCACGCACGTCTTGCAGCCGATGCACACATCATCGTCGTGGAGCACCGAGCCGTCCTCGGACTTGAACATGGCGCCGGTCGGGCAATTGGCCACGCATACCGGGCTCTCGCAATGGTTGCAAGCGGCGGCAAAATGATAGACGCCGACGTTTGGAAACTCTCCGGACTCGTAGCTAGTCACCCAGCGCAGCGCCACCTCGTCCGAAATGTCGTTACGATCTTTGCAGGCCACTTGGCACGCGCGGCAGCCGATGCACGCGCTTTGGTTGTAGTAAAAACCGATCTGACTCATAACTCCCCCTAATTAGCAGATAACGCGAAGGTCTTTGTCGGCGTCGTCAACAAGCTCGTCGCCCGTCCACTTCTCCATGTTGGCGATGACGCTGTTCCATCCGGAGATGCCGGCGCCCATGCCAACCGGGCCGCACAGCATGTTGTCGGCACCGCCCCGGTCGACGCCCGTCTCCTCGTCCATGTCGAGCCACGACCCGTGGGGAAGGGCGATAACACCCGGCATCAAGCGCTGCGTCAGAGACGCCTTGCGCAGCGTCTTGCCGTGCTGGCTCGTCAGCAGCACCGAGTCTCCCTCGGCGATGCCCTTCTCCGCAGCATCCGCCGCGTTCAGGTACACCGGGTTGGGCCATGCTTCCCTCAGCCAAGGATTGTTGTCGAGCACCGTGTGCGAACGACGCAGATAGTGGGGGTTGAACACCTGGTAGGGGTACTCGCCCTTGGTCTTCGCGGCGAAATCAGCATAAGTTTCCTCTAGGCCCTCCACCGGCTCGATGTACTCGGGAATGGGCGGCACGGCGCTGTAGCCCATGTTGGTGATGGTATCGGACAGATTCCGCGAGAAGATCTCGAACTTGCCACTCGGCGACTCCTCGCGGGGGTTGGCCTCGGGGTCCTTCACGAAGTCCTCGTAGGCGATGTAGCCGTAGTTGTCGCCGGGCTTGCGCTCCACCTGGTAGCAACCCAAATCAAGCAGTTCGCTCAGTCCGATCTCGCCAGTCTGCGGCTCGCCTTCCACGCCCCAAGCTGCGATATCCTCCTCGGTGATGGTAACGAGGGGCTTGTAGGTCTTGCCGTCAGCGTCGAGCACTTCCGCACCGGCTAGCTGGTTGAAGAACTGCTGCTGCTCATCGAAGGGGTACACCTCGGCTGGATCGATGCTCAACCGTTTCGCGAGCTCGCAAGCGATCCACTGGTCGCTATGGCATTCGAACTGGGGGTCGATTATCTTCGAGTACACGATGACCATCTCGCGATTGCCCGTGAGGAAGCCGCCGGGGCGTTCCCAGTAGGTATCCAGGGGAAGAATGATGTCGCAGTACTTCGCACTGGTAGTGAGGAACTGGGCGTGAGCCACAGCGAAATCCACCTTACGATGGGCCTCAATGCCCTTGGCCATGGCGTCGCGCGTCTGCAACAGAGCGCGGCCAGCATGGTAGATCACATGAATATCAATGGGACGAATCTCGCCCGGGCCGCCCGTCTTGTTCTTGTTCGGCGCGGTGCCAGTGAAGTTGTAGCTGCCCTCCAAAATGGCGGTCCACAACTCCGTGTCATTAATGCAGTCCGTCACGCCGGGGTCGATGGCGGGGAGACCGTCCTTGCCCGCCTTCACCATGGCAGGTCCGTGGTTACTCGCCTTGTTGTGGCAAGAGATACCGCACATGTGGCCGGACTTGCCGATATGCCCCGTCATGGACCCAATGGTCATAATCATCTGCGGCAGATTGTCCGCCGCATGAGTGCGGCCTGCTGCCCACGCCGTGAGGATCGCCACCTTTTTAGAAGGAACGATTTCCTGAGCGATGCGACGAAGGTTCTCAGGCGACACGCCGCAGCGCTCCGAGGCCCACTCGGGGGTCTTCGGCACGCCGTCGTAAGTGCCCAGCACGTAGTCCTTGAAGTTGCCCTTGGGGTCTTCGCCCTCGGGCATGTGATCAGCGTCGAAGCCGATGGTACAGCGATCCAGGAAATCCCAGTCGATCATGGGGTTGGACTCGGAGTCCTCGGTGATGAGCGTGTAGGCAACCCCGAGCCAAATGGCCACGTCCTGGCTCGGATAGCAGGGGATCCACTCGGCATCGAGCAAGGCGTAGGAATCGTTGTAGTACGGATCAATGGCAATGAACTTCGCTCCGGCGTTCTTCGCCTGTAGGTAATTGTAGGCTGGGTTGCCTGCCGAACTCCAAGCCGGATTCACGCCAGACAAGATGATCGTCTCACAGTTACGCATATCCATGCGGTCGTTGACCGCCGTGCCCGTGTCGCCGTCATCGAAGCCGATGAGATGGGGCGTGAGCGACCAAGTTCCCAAAGAGCCCGTGCCCCAGCGAGACGTATAGCCTCCGAACACATTCAGCAGACGACCGATTTCCGTCCCTTCAGCGAAAATCGAACTATTCCCGTACTGCTCCTTCGCTTTGGAGAGCTCGGCTGCCACATAGTCTAGCGCCTCTTCCCACGAAATGCGCTCCCATTCGTCTTTGCCTCGCAGCTCCTTATTGGGGTTATCCGGACTCCAGCTCTTACGCTTCATGGGATACTTAATGCGGTCCTCGCCATATATCTGCCGGCGCTGTGCGCGCCCTCGCACGCAAGCACGCTGCTGAGGATAGTCGGCTGAATCCTCATGGTTGTCATCCGTTTTCTGCCGAACAACAACACCGTCTTTCACCAGCGCCTTATTAAGGCAGCGGCCGCCGCAATTGTGCCAGCAAGCCGCTGTAACCCATTTCGCGGACGCATCAAGAACGGCGAGGTCCGATTCGACAACGTGAGCCGTCATTCCCTCCGCATTTGAGCCCGTCCTGCTCAATCCCTCATCTTGCGGTGCACAACCCGCAAGCCCGGCCGTAGCAACGGCCGCCGTTGTCAAAGCGGTGCTTTTAAGAAAATCGCGCCGTTTGAGATTTGTTCCAAGCAATGCCATTTGATTCCCCTCTCATCCTGCGTATCGCAGACAGAGTTACGGTACTAAATACCACAGGTGCAAGGCAACAGCCTAGGATAGTCCCCTCTCACCTTACTGATATACTATAGTGATTCAGTACATCAGTCAAGCAGTAAACGTGAAGTAATTTGGTCGGCTATCTTCTTTTGTTTCAAAATATATCAAACATTTGTACTATAAATAGAGGTAAACCATGGTAGAATAAAACAAGGTCAGGTGGACATAACGGCGCAGCCCTCGCACAGGCGGGAGGTGATCGTTATGAATGAGACTATCCTTCTGCTGGAGATTGCTTGTTTCCTGCTGATGCTTCTGATGGCTCTTAGCCGCAGATAGCGAAAAGCCGCCCCACGAGGCGCGGAACGGCTGACGCTTACCATATCCTTGGCAGCCGTGCCCGTCGCCCCGGGCGACCACCTGGCTTTTCATTGTAACTTCCTCGGCCAGCAACGTCAAACGAACACCCCGCGCTTCAGCACGCGCGTAACATTTCCCCATCTGGTCTGATATAGTTTACCCATTCAGCAATTCAGTGAGGGAAGGCAGGGGCGCCGTTGTACGGCACGTTGATCATAGCCTATCTGTTCTTGGGCGGTGCCGCAGGGGGCGCCTTCCTGGTCATGGCGGCTTGGTCGCTCGCCTTCCATCGGCGCCCTCCCCACCGCTCCGACCGGCTGCGCACGGCATTTCGCACATTGAAGGCGGTGGTGTACCCGACCGCCACAGCCATCCTGGCCCTGTCTATGATCTGCCTGTGGTGGGATTTGGAAATGCCCGACCGGGCCCTGCTCATCTTCCTTATCCCGCGCCCCACGGTGCTCACCTTCGGTGCGGTGGTGCTCGCCTGCGAACTTGTCCTGGGCATCCTGCTCACCCTGGCGAACCTGTTCCACCTCAGCATTTTCACTGGCCGCGTAAAACGCGTGATCGAAGTGCTGTGCTGCATTTGCTCGGTGGCCGTCATGGCCTACACCGGCGTGTTCCTCAACAGCAATATCGGCGTACCGCTTTGGCATACGGCCACGCTCGTCGGGCTGTTCTTCTTCTCTGCATTGTCGTCGGGCATCTCCACCGTGCTGCTCATCGACTACTTCGTGCAGGGGCAAACCTATCTGCTGCGCGCAACGCGCCCCCTCCAGCGCTGCCATTTGGCCTGCCTCGTCCTGGAGCTGGGCTGCCTAGGAGCCTTCCTGGCCGTTACGGCAGCCAACCCGAAAGCCGCCGATGCCCTGGCGCTCATCCTGTCGCCCGAGATGCTTCCCACGGCAATAATCGGAGTGATCGGGTTAGGAATTGTGATACCCTTCGCTCTTGAGTTGTACGCGCTGCTCCGAAAGGACTGTCGCATGATTCCCGTTTCGGATTTCGTGTGCCTGATCGGGGCCTGCTGCCTTCGTTTCGTCATCATAGTCTGCGGGGTGCACTAATGGAAACTATGTACGACCTGGCCAACGCCAAGCGAGATGCCGCGGAACCGAACCGCGCCGACACCGTGCGCGAGGTGCCCCCCGCGGGACGGGAAGGCGCACCCACGCGCAATGCGCAGCGCGCCGACGCGGCGCCCCGTGAAGACGCCGACGAGGCCCTGTTCGCCATCGACGAATCGTCGGATCTGCCACTGTGGGTGCAGCTGCGCAACCGCCTGGCCCACCTCATCCGCACCGGCTACTTCAAAGCCGGCGAACAGCTGCCCAGCCTGCGCAGCCTGTCGGCCGAAGCCAGAGTGAACTACAACACCGTGACCAAAGCCTACCGCGACCTGGAGTCCAGCAACCTCATCGTGTCGGTACGCGGGCGAGGCATGTACGTCCAAAAAAGCGTCACCGTGGACGACTCCCCCGAGAACGCCGTGGATGCCATGGCCGAGCAATGCGTAGAGGAATACCGAGCCCTGGGTCTTTCCTACCGCGACATCCAACGGCGCCTCACCGATATTGTGCAGGCAAAGGCCGACGAGGCCGCCACCGTCGCCAACGAGAAGAGGGGCTACTATGGCAAGACGTTCTGATCGCGCCGACCGTCGCGAGGGGCGGACGCGCGATGCCGACGCCAAGCTGGGAGACGCGCCGCGCATCGAGCGCTACAACTCGCCCAAAACCAAGCACACTGACGAAAACGCCCCCATCGTATTCTCGGCCGCCCTGTTCGTGGGAGTGTTCCTAGCCGTAGGCGGTATTGGGCTGGCAGCCACCGGCGGCATCGACATCTACATCATCTGCGCAGCCGTTGCCATAGCGGTGCTGGCCGTGTTCACTGTGCGCATTGCCCCCGAATGGGAAAAGGTGGTCATCCTGCGCTTCGGCAACTACAGCCGCACGGCGGGACCGGGCATCTACCTCACCATCCCCTTCGTGGACCATATTGCCCTGCGCGCCGACCAGCGCGTGATGCTCACCGGCTTCGGCGCCGAGGAAACTCTCACTGCCGACTTGGTGCCCATCAACGTGGACGCCGCCGTGTTCTGGATTGTCTGGGATGCGAAGAAAGCCTGCCTGGAAGTGGAGGACTACTACGACTCGGTGGCCATGGCGGCCCAGACGGCTCTGCGCGACGCCATCGGCCGCAAGGACGTGGCCGATGTGGCCATGCGCCGCGTGCAGCTTGACGAGGAGCTGCGCCGAGCCATCGAGGAGAAAACGAGCACCTGGGGCGTGTCCATTCTATTTGTGGAAATTCGCGACATCGTCATCCCGAAAGACCTGCAGCAATCCATGGCCGCCGAGGCCAAGGCCGAGCGTGAGCGCGACGCCCGCGTGGTGCTCGCCGAGGTAGAGAAGGACATCGCCGCCATGCTGCTGGAGGCCACCGAGCTGTACCGCCAAGACGAGATGGCCTTCAAACTACGCCAAATGCATCTGGTGAACGAATCCATGAAAGACGCCAAGTCGTCGCTCGTCGTACCCACAGCCTACGCCGACGGCTTCACCGACATAACGGAGAAATAGCTGGCGAAGAAGCGTGCGACGGGGCGGCTAGTTCGCAACAGAGTGCCCATCCGAAGACCCCAGGCCGCCAAAGCGGCCGCCGCGCCCATCGGGTACAATGGGGACATTTGGGAGGGAGGGTAATGTTCGATCGCGAAATCAAAGAGTTCGTGCCTCTGCGTCAGCTCGGTTGGGCGTTTCTGCTTGCCTGGGTGTTCTGCGTGTTCTACACCAATGCCGCCGGCGGCGCCGAGACCGGCATCGTCGAGGGCGAACGGCCCTTTGGCCTGGCGCTCTACTACGCTGCGCTGCCCCTGGCGGCATCGGTGGCCACCCTGGGCACCATCGTGATCGCCGAGCCCCACGTTGGCGCGCCCACCACGCACCGGCAGCTCATCGTTATCGCACCCGTGCTTACCGCGATCAGCACGCCGCTCATGCTGATCGCACCCGCCGATCCCACGCTTGCGGCCGTGCTCTTCGCAGCGGGGTCAGTCACCACGGGTGTCGGCAGCGCGCTGATGTGGGTGATGTGGGGCGAATACTACGCCGTCATTTCCCGTGACCGAGCGGAATTGCTCGCGCCCGCGTCGGCAGTGTCGGCAGCTCTGCTGGTGCTGCTGGTGTCGGCCATGGGCGGCTGGGTGTCCACAGCGGTCACCTCGATGTTCCCCCTGCTGTCGGGCCTCTGCTTCAAACTGGTATGGACGCCCCATGCCGCCCAAGCGGAAACGCATCTGGCCCGGGCGAATCGCGCCGCGCCCCACGCCAGCGCCCATCAGCCCCTGGCTGGCCTGGGACGTACGGGATTGGGTATCATGGCGGTATTCGCCATCGTCAGCATCGCAGGCATGATGTACGAAGGACGTCTCGACGGCACGCCCTTGCAGGTCATTCTGATATTCAGCGCGCTTATGATGGCATTGGTGGCCGTCATGGCCGTATCGGGGCCGCGGCGCATTTCCATGTTCTTCCTCTACCGCTGGATGTGCCCTACGCTGGTGGTGGGACTCGCTGCGCTCATCTTGTTCGGCGAAAGCGGCGGCATCATAGCCGTGGCCGCCTCTCTGGGAGGCCGGTTCACCTTCTGCCTGATCGCGCAAATCTACTTCGCAAACTACGCGTGCGCCGGGCGGGCCACGCCGGCCCAGGCCTCCAGCTTGGGATGGCTGTTCGTGCACGCCGGCGACCTGCTGGGCGTCGTGACATGGCTGGCCCTTCAGCCGACGATGGTCACTTCCGAGGGTCTCACCTGGCTGAGCGTAGGGGCCATCGTGGCGCTGGTCACCGTCACCATGCTGGTGATGGGTGAGCACTCCACCTTCCTGCGCGCACCCGAGCAAAGCAGCCCTGCCGCAGATTTCCCGTCCGTTGCCTTTGAAGCGACTAACGACGAAGACCCCGTCCCGGAAGCGCCCACAACAAACGCGAAGCCGGAAACGCCGTCGTCCCAAGCCGACGTGCGCCCCACCGAGGACCACATCGCCGAGCTCGCGAGTACAGGCGCCCTCACCCCGCGTGAGACCGAGGTGTTCGCGCTGCTTGCCCAAGGCCGCTCCATCCCCTACATTCGCGACGAGCTCATTATCAGCCGCGAGACGGCGGCCACCCACGCCAAGCACATCTACGCGAAGCTGGGCGTGCACTCGCGCCAGGAGCTCATCGACCTCGTGCGCAGCTAGATTGCCCATGGCCATCGAGGCCCCCTGAGCCCGAATTGCTTTGAAATCGACGGGTATCGTAGTCGGTTGGCCATTCAAACGGCAACAGGGATCTTCTGAACTGGGAAAACATCCTGCTATTGTGTCTAAAATTCCGAAACCGCCCTTGAAAAACTACGCTACCCGTCGATTTTCAAGCAATTCAGCCACCCGCACGCGCAAAAAAACGGGCTCCCCCGAAGGAGAGCCCTTGAACGTGCGCCTGCTAAAGGGAGGGATGGCAGGCTCGGGAAAACGCGACAGTCTACGCCACGCCCAGCGCGTGCTTGGCGGCGATGCGGGCGAAGGTGGCCGTACGACCAGCATTGATGCCCGTAAAGTTGCTCGGGTAGTTGTGCGGGTAGAAGCCGCCCTGGTCGTTGCCGCAGACGTACAGGCCCTCAATAACCGAGCCGTCGGCACGCAGCGGCTGAGAGTTCACGTCGGTGACCACACCGTGCGTGGTCACCAGCAGGGCACCGGCAATGCGGGCGGCGTAGAAGGGCGCGGCCTCCACGTCGCTCAGGCGATAGGCCGCCTTGCCGAAATCGACATCCTCGCCGGCAGCGCACAGCTCGTTGTAACGAGCCACCGTGGCCAGAAACGTAGCCTTCTGGCCGGCGTCGAATTCCATCATGTCGGCCAGCTCGTCCAGCGTGTCGGCTTTCTTCAGCGAGCCGTTCTGCAGACGCGGCTCCAGCCAGAAGGAATCCAGATGCTCCTTGGTCAGCGCCTCGCAGTCGTACACATCGGCGTTGAAGGCGGTGCCGGAAGGCGCCGGGTGCAGGCGCGAGCAGCCGCAGGTATCGAACTGGGCGATGTCGTCCCAGTAGTTGCCGTCCCACACGATCCACGAGAAGTGGCCCGGCTGCTGGGCACCAGCGGCATAGCTCATGGGATAGCACTGGTCCTCGTTCATGAAGCGCTCGCCATTGATGTTCACGTGCAGGAAGGGCTGGCTACCGGGCAGGAAGATGTCGCCGCCCATGCGGTCGTCGGAGAACTCGAAACCGTCGGGCAGAATGGCGCGGTTCCAAATCATGGCACCGCCGCCGGGCTCCATTTCCGCACCGGCCCACAGGGCCATGCGAATGCCGTCGCCCTCCTCGGTAGTGGCGCTGGTCAGGCCGCACCACTGGGTGGCCGTGGGGCACAGATCGTTCAGCATCTCGGTGTTGGCACCGTAGCCGCCCGTGCAGATGATGACGCCCTTCGCCGCGTTCACCTGCACGTAGCCGTTCTCACCCTCGGCAATGACGCCGGTTACCTTGCCGGACTCGTCCTGCACGAGCATACGCGCCGGCGTATTGAAGCGAATCTCGCCGCCCAAATCCTGAGTGAACACATCGGCCATCACGGCCACATGGGCGTAGGAGTTGTAGTTCGGGCCATCGGGGTTGTACTCGCCGATGCAGGGGTTGTAGCACATGGCCGGGTAGTACGCATGCGGATCGTCGGGGCAATGCCACTCGAACGGGAACAGCATTCCCTTGGGCTCCAGCGTCTCCTTCATCCACTCGATCATCTCGCCAGACTTCTCGGCCCAGGTGCGGTATAGCAGCATGTTCGCATCGCCCGACTGGGTCATAGCGGCGTGGTTCAGCAGCGTGGGCACATCCTCTTTGTGATCGGGCTCCAGGTTGGAGTTCAGCGCGCCCACCGCCTCGCGGGCCGCTGCCACCTCGGCAGCCTTCTCTAGCACAACCACCTTCGCGCCGTTCTGGGCGGCCGTGGTGGCGGCCACGATGCCGCCGTTGCCCGCACCGATCACGACGACGTCGGCCTCCAGCGTCTCGGCGATGTCGGCGGGCATCTCAGGCTTATCGCGCCAGCTCGTCGCCGCCCCGGTATCGGCGGTCTTGGTGCCTTCGGCCGCGCCCTGCGGCGCGCAACCGGCCAGGCCCATAGCGGCCAGGGCGCTCGCGGCAACGGCGCCGGTCAGAAATCCACGACGGGAAAGATTGGTTTGCATAATGGCTCCTCCTTGTAGTCGTTCCGTTCGGCCCTCCCTTTTCGAACCGAACGCATTGCAGCATAGGCGGAGCCACGCGCACTGCCATCGCCCACAGTCGGGTATTTACCCTTGTTCGAACTGGGAAAACGCGAAATATACCCGAGAATGGGTGAGATGGTTTTTGATGAATTCCACCCCGAAGCAGCTCTTGCCGTACGCCCATCTCGGCGCTTCGAGAGCCGTTCCGCTATACTGCAAGTCATCTTCGAACCGCGAAGCGCAACATTTAAGGAGGCGCCCATGATCACCACCACGACCCCCGCCATCGAGGGCTACCGCATCACCGGCTACTACGGCATCGTCTTCGGCGAGGTCATCACCGGCATCAACTTCCTGCGCGACTTCGGCGCGGGTATCCGCAACATCGTGGGCGGCCGCTCCGAGGGCTACGAGGAGGAGCTCATGCAGGCACGTACCCAGGCCATCGCCGAGATGGAGCAGCGCGCCGCCGCCATGGGCGCCCACGCCATCGTCGGGGTGGACGTCGATTACGAAGTGCTGGGCCAGGGCAACATGCTCATGGTGAGCGCCTCGGGCACCGCCGTTACCGTCGAGGCCGCCGCCTAGGTTTCCCTTTGAGCTGGCTTTCGAAAGCGCGCGAGCAGTACCCTCTTCCGGAAGAAGAGGATGCGAAGCTGACCCAAATCATGGTGGCTTCGGTGCTGTTAACGTGCCTCATCGCCATCGCATGCTGTATCATCCTCGCGCTCTTGCGCGGCACACCGTTTATTGAGGCGCTCACCAACGGCTGGGCCGCCGACCTCGCCCAGGCCTTGGCGGTCGGGTGGCCCCTCTCCCTGGCCGTCGGCGTCATTCTGGCGGGCGCAATGCTCTCTGTCGCCTTCGCTGCCGAAAAGATTTTCTGGCACCGACCCGACGTGCGGGAAGATATCTACGCGATACGGCAGGGACTGAACGGGGAGATCCCCCGCCTTGCCCTTTGGAAAGTGGCGTGCGTTATGGTGGGCGTCGGTTGCGTGGAAGAGGCTGGATTCCGTTACGCGGCCATCGGCGTCGTCATGTTCATCGCCGAGCCGGCGCTGGGCTTTCCCGCAGCCGCGGCTATTGCCGTAGCCGCATCCTCGGCCGTATTCGCCGTCATGCACGTGCAGTACCGCAGCCCCTGTGCTCTTGGGCTGGTGGGCCTTCTCGGCGTCATGCTCGGCACCGTGTACGTCGCCACGGGCATGCTCACCGCCGTCATCGTCGCCCATGCCCTGTACGATATCGGCAACGTCTCCCTCGAAGCGCGCAAAATGCTGCGCGATCCCGACTATTTCCACGGAGAGGCGCCCGTAAACGCCGTCAAAGAGGAAATGGAGCGCGCACTGAAAGGCGAATAGGGGCTCAACATCCCAGCCTGCAGGCGTTGGCGAGATTGCTATTCGACGAGCATGCCCGCGGCGAAGAGCGTCCACCGGCGCCACCACCTCCAAAGGCTCGCACCCGTTCGCCAGAAACACCACCGCAGACTTCGCCATAATTCGTCCTTTCCAGAGAATCGCCCTTCATCCTACCCCAGCAGCTGCCACGCGCGGGTGCGCAGTCCGCGCCCTACAGCGCCACGACCTCCGTGCCGCGCTCCTTGATGAACTCGAGGGGGCTCACGCGATGAACACCCAAGTCACGAAAGGCGCCGTCGTCCCTCGTGACGACGCACTCGATCTGCTCGATCTCGGCTGCCGCCGCTATGATGCCGTCCTCGTAGTCGGGGCGCTCCAGCGGGAGGGCGCGGCGGCAGACCGCTTCGTCGACGGCGATAGGTTTACGGACATGGCGGAGAAGTAGTCGGGGCAGATCACCGAGCAGGGCTACTCAAAGCGGATGTTCGCCGTCCCCAACCCCACTGCTTCTGCCAGGCCTTCCGGGTTTTCCACCGTTCCGAGGCGGATGTAGGAGTAGCCCGTATCGCGGGGTTTGTAGAAGACGATACCGCAGGCAAGCTGCCCCATTCTCAAGCTACCCCGCCGTCTTCCACCTCAATCTGCTTGATGACACGGGCCGGCACGCCGCCGACAACGGTCAGCGGCGGCACATCGCAGGCGACCACGGCGCCGGCGGCCACCACGGCGCCGTTCCCGATGGTAACGCCGGGCAGCACCGTGGCGTTCGCGCCGATCCACACGTCGTCACCGATGCGCACGGACGCCGGGTCCATGTCGGCGCGGCGAACCGGGTTCAGATCGTGGTTCAACGTGGCCAGCACTACGTTGTGCCCGATGAACACGCGGTCACCGAGGTAGATGCCGCCCTGATCCTGGAATTTGCACCCGCTGTTGATGAACACGTCGCGCCCGAGGAAGATGTTCTTGCCACAATCGCTGTTGAAAGGCGGAAACAGGCCAAAGCCCTCGGGAACGGGACGTCCGGTCAGCTCGGCCATGAGCGCGGCCAGCTCCTCGGGTGTGTGGTAGGCGTTGTTCATCTCCATGCAGATGCGGATGGCCTCCTGGCTCACGCCGTGCATCATGCGGTGCAGATCCGACCAGCCTTCCACGCGCTCGCCTGCCCGCAGGCGCTCCAAATACTCGTCAAGTTCCATGCCAACTCCCTTCCAACAAAGCGGGGCGCCCGCAAGACGCCCCGTCCCTCACTTGCTGCTGCCGCGCCTTCGCGCGCTTACGCCAGATACTTCTGGTAGAACTCGACGATGGTGTCCCAGGGGATGATGTCCACCTGGTCGTACAGGTCGGTGTGGTTGGCGCCCTCCACCACCACGAGCTCCTTGTTCGCGGGGTTCACACCGTGGGCCAGCTGGTCGTAGGTGTCCTTGCCGAAGTAGAAGGAATGGGCCGCATCTCCGTGCACGATCATGACGGCGTTCTCGATCTCGTCGGCGTACACGTTCAAGGGAAAGTTCACGAACGACTCGCAGCCGATGGCAGCCCAGCCGTCGTTGGAGTTCAGCGAACGGGCGTGGTAGCCGCGGGGCGTCTTGTAGTAGGCGTGGTAGTCGCGCACGAACTGCGGCGCGTCGTCGGGCAGCGGATCGACCACGCCGCCGGCGCGGGCGTAGTCGCGCGAGGCGTACTCGGCCGTGCGACGGGCAGCCATGGCGGCACGGGCCTCGTTGCGCTTCTCGGCGGAGTCGTCGGCATCGAAATAGCCGTTGGCGTTCACGCGGCTCATGTTGTACATGGTGGAGGCCACCGCGGCCTTGATGCGCGGGTCGCACGATGCGGCGCTCACGGCCAAGCCGCCCCAACCGCAGATGCCCAGAATGCCCACGCGCTCGGGATCCACGTCGTCTCGATTCACGAGGTAGTCGACCGATGCCATGAAGTCCTCGGTGTTGATGTCGGGCGAGGCCATGTAGCGGGGCTGGCCGCCGGACTCGCCGGTGAACGACGGATCGAAGGCGATGGTGAGGAAGCCGCGCTCGGCCAGCGTCTGCGCGTACAGGCCCGAGCTCTGCTCCTTCACGGCGCCGAAGGGGCCCGACACCGCGATGGCGGGCAGCTTGCCGGTCGCCCCCTTCGGCTTGTACACGTCGGCCGCCAGCTCGATGCCGTAGCGGTTGTGGAAGGTGATCTTGCTGTGCTCCACCTTGTCGCTTTCGGGGAACACCTTGTCCCAGATGGGGGTCGTTTCGAGTGCGGTCATGAGGGCTCCTTTGCTCTTGGCGTTGCGGGGCGGGCATCCAACCGCGCGTTGTCTTTCAGTTGCGCAGCGCGCGTCACTCGCCTTCCGTTTTCTGTTTGCAACGTCCAGTATGCGGCGACTTCTTTCATTCCGCTAATGGTATAATTTCATATCTACTATTCTCTATTGGAATGTTTTGGAGCACCCATGGAACTGCGTGAGCTGAGATCGTTTCTCGTGGTGGCCGAAGAGGAGAACATGACCCGGGCGGCCGAGAAGCTGCACCTTACTCAGCCCACCCTCTCCAAGCAGATCAAGGCCCTGGAAACGGAGCTGGGCCAGAAGCTGTTCGTGCGCCAGGGCTTCGGCATCGCGCTTACCGAGGAGGGGCGTCTGCTGCGCGAGCGAGCGGAGGGCCTGGTGGCCATGGCGGACAAGGTGAAGGAGGAGTTCACCGCGCTGGACAACATCACCGGCGGCGTGCTGCACTTCGGCCTGGCCGAGTCCTTCCA
This sequence comes from Adlercreutzia wanghongyangiae, assembly GCF_035989245.1. Taxonomy (NCBI): domain Bacteria; kingdom Bacillati; phylum Actinomycetota; class Coriobacteriia; order Eggerthellales; family Eggerthellaceae; genus Adlercreutzia; species Adlercreutzia wanghongyangiae. The sequence goes on from NZ_JAYMFF010000014.1 coordinate 140,157, forward strand.
GATCAAGTACCTCGCCCGCGAGATCGCCCGCCTGCGCGAGAGCTGCCCGCACCTGACCTACCACGTGGACAGCGGCACCACGCGCCAGGTACTGGACAAGTTGGACGCCGGCATCATGGACTTCGTGGTGCTGGCCGAGCTGCCCGACCGCACCCGCTACGAGTTCGTGAAGTTCCCCGACCACGAGCGCTGGGGCGTCGTTATGGCGAAAAGCGCACCTTTGGCCAAGCAGAAGGTTGTAACGCCCGCCGACTTGAAGGGGCTGCCGCTGTTCTGCTCCGACCAATCGTGGGCGCACGACATCCCCCGCTGGGCGGGCCGCGCCATGAGCGGGCTCACCCGCGAGGCCTCCTTCGGCCTGGCCTACAACGGCGCCGTCTTCGCCCGCGAGGGGCTGGGCTACCTGCTCGCCTTCGACAACATCGCGAATACGGGCCCGGGCAGCGGCCTGGTGTTCCGCCCACTCGAGCCGCCTCTGCACACCGACCTCTACTTCACCTGGAAGCGCGGCCGCCCCCTCACTCCCATTGCCGAGCGGTTCTGCCGCCAGGTGCGCGAGGCGTTTGGGGGATAGAGACCACAATAGACCCCCGTCCTACAAAGGACGACCGTCAAAAGACGATCGCCCCAAAGAGGGAGGGTATGGTTTAGGCCGCCGCTCTCGACAGCGCCCGTTCGTCCAGCCATGATGCGTCAACTTTCAGAAAGTCGACGAGCGACTCGGCCACCGTTCGATAGAAAGGCGCCTTCTCGCTGCTCAGCTTCTCAGCGAAACACGGTGCCCAACGCAGCGGATGGGCCTTAATGAACGACCGGCTCGCCTCCAAAGCCTCGGTACAACGCTCGGCGTCATGGGCTTTGCAGGCGCTAAGAGTCCGACCGGCCAGCTCGGCTAGAAAACCGCACTCCAAGGCAATGTGGTCATCGGCCACGGAGGGATACTGCTGGGGAAGGAGCCCTTGGGCGCGATAGGCGTTGCGCACCGTAAGCGTCACCGGCGTGAACAGGCCTCCGTCGCTGGACAGCTGCGCCGATTCCCAGGGAGGCGACGGAAGCGCTCCGGGGCCCACGAGCGTTGCGGCGTACTCGCTTGCCAGCTGCTCGCGGCGCGCTTTGGAACCGTAGGTCTCACCAAGCAAGCGGGCAAGCTTTGCCCCATCAGTGCCAGCGATAGCGCAAGCTTCCTCAACAAGTTCTGCATCCAGCTCGGCCCGCCCATCGCTTCGCGGATCGTTGCCCAAAAGGCACTGGAACGTTCGGTACAGGTAGTGGCGTGCCGCCAGCATGTCCTCGTTCATCGCAATCCCCTTCCCCAGCGTTTCCTACAGCAGCACTTCCACGAAGTCGTCGGCGAGCGCCGCGGGCTTCGGGTTAATGAGAGTGTTCGGCCCGGTTTGCTCCGACGACGGCAGGATGGGCATGTCGTGAACGAGCTCGCCCACCATCTGGACTTCGCCCTCGTGCTTGGCACGCAGCTCGTCCAGATCGCCGAACTCCAGGGCGCGCATGTTACACGCGTCGACGCACACCGGATTCAGGCCCGCATCGCGGAAGGGCTTACACGAGTCGCACTTGCCGGCCAGCTTCTCGGCCTCCTTCACGATGGGCACTTCGTAGGGGCAGTTGTTGGCGCAGCTCCCACAGCCGATGCACAGCTCGTCATCATGCTGCACGGCGCCGTCGGCATCCTTGTACATGGCGCCGGTGGGACAGGCTTCCACGCAAGCTGGGTTATCGCAGTGATTGCAGGTCTTGGAGTAGTGGTACATGGTGGCGTTGGGGAAGGTGCCCGTCTGATACGTTCCCACGTGGCGGTACAGTTCGCCGGCAGCAAGATCGTTGCGGTCTTTGCAGGCCGTCTGGCAGGCACGGCAGCCGCTGCAAGCACGCTCGTTGAAGTAGAATCCCAGAGTCATGATCGTCTCCTCTCTTAATCCTCGATGCCGGCGGGCAGCACAACCGGGCGCTCGACGTCAGCCAAGTAGTCCTGCTTAGGGCACCTCTCAATCTGGCACAGGCGCGTGTTGTAACCCTGCTGCGCACCGGCCGACGTGGTGGAATCGATAAGCAGGTTGGTACCGCCGTTCACGGAGTTGCCCTCGTCGTCCATCTCGATCCACGAACCGTGCATGGTATTCGCCACACCCGGCATCATGATTTCGACCACCGAGGCCTGACGGATGATGGAGCCGGCGTCGTTGAACACGCGCACCCAGTCGCCAGTCTCAATGCCGCGCTCGGCAGCGTCGGCGGCGCTTATGAATACGGGGTTCGCGAAGGCCTCGCGCAGATAGCTGTTCGAGTCGAAGGAGCTGTGGGAGCGACGCAGGTAGTGACCGTTGAACACCTGAATGGGATAGGCGCCCTTCTCCTTTGCCTCCCAGTCGGCGAAGGAATCCTCGTAGCCGTAGAGCGGGCGAAGGTAGTTGGCGTAGGGCTTCACCGGATCGTTTTCGTCCTGCCAACCGAGCTTCGGGAAGATATCGGCCTTGGCCTGGCAGTACAACTCGATCTTGCCCGATGCGGAGCTGCGGGGATTGGCCTCGGGATCGCGCACGAAGTCCTCGTAGGCAATGTAACCGAGGTTGTCGCCCACCTCGCGGCACACCTGATAGATGCCCTTCTCGACCATCTCGTCGAGGGAGACCAAGCCCTCCTGCGGTTCCACATCGCGGATGCCGTGCTTGTCGATGTCCTCTTGGGTGATGGTCACCAGCGGCATCATCACGTCGTTGCTCTCAACGGCATCCCCCGTGCCAGGAGTCATCGAGGCGGCCTTGGCGTCGGCGTTCGTGCCCTCGCCGGGCTTAATCACCGTGGCGTTGATGAGACGGTACAAGTGCTGCTCCGCGCCGGTGTACGGGAAGTACGCATCAGAATCCAAACCGAGGCGCTTGCCCAGGTCGTATACGATCTCGCGGTCGGACTTACCTTCGAAGTAGGGGTTCACCACACCGAATTGCTGCCACAGCGCGATGTCGCGGTTTTGCTGGCCCAGATGATAGTCGTCGCCGTTGGGATCTTCCCAGTTGGTCAGCACGGGAAGCACGATGTCGGAGTACTGGGCCGTGGGGTTGAACACCAGCGCCAGGTCAAGCACGAAATCCACCTTGCGGAAGGCTTTGATGCCCTCATTGGTGTTGCAGCGCACCGTAAGCGGGTTGCCGAAATCGTTCACGATCATGCGGATGTCAATCTCGCGCTCCTCGGCCTGCTGGATGGCGGAGTTGCCGTTGCCGTAATCCACCACGCTGCCGAACCAGGTGTACTTGCCCGTGTTCACAGCCTGCCACACGTAGTTGTGCAGAATAACGTCGTCCACGGGGTTCGCCGGCGGCTCCACCGCCTTGCCCGCCGGATACGGATCGCCCAGCACCACCAAGTCGGGGCCATCGTTGCCCGCGAAGAAGTGGTACTGCGGAGCACCGGAATGACCGGGCTTGCCGTGATGGCCGCCCATGCAGCACACCGTTTCCTGAATCTGCAGCAGGTTCTCAGCGCCGTTGCAACGGGACGCGCCGTAGCCGTACAGCCAGGTAACGGCGTTGTTCTTTCCCATCACCTCGACGAGCCAAGCGATATCGGCCGGCTCGGCGCCGCAGATTTCAGCAGCCCACTCCGGCGTCTTCGGCGTACCGTCGTAGTCGCCCAGGATGTAGCCCTTAATATTCTCGCTGGTAGTAGCATCGGCGGGCATCATGGTGTCGTCGAAGCCCACAGTGCATCGTTTGAGGAAATCCCAGTCGACGATGTCGCCGCGCTCCTCGTCCAGACGCAGCATCTCGTAGGCCACGCCCAAGAGGAAGGCGGTGTCGGTGTCGGTGCCGGGGCGCACGGGAATCCACTTCGCCTCCAAGGTGGTGGCGGTCAGGTTGCACTCGGGTCCCACATAGACAAACTCAACGCCGGCCTCCTTGGCGCGCCAGAAGTGGTACATGGGGCTGCCGCCCGAAGCCCAAGCAGGGTTGCCGCCCTGGAAGACGATATAGTCGGCGTTCAGCAGGTCGAGACGGTCGTTGCTGCCGTATCCGCCGGGCTCGCCGTGGTTGAAGTACGTGCCCATGTTTCCGCTGTACATCAGGTACGTGCCGTAGGAGTCGCAGAACTCGAAGGTGGCGTAGCCGCCCATGGGGGCCAAAAGGAAGTTGCGCATGCACGTGCGGCCGAAGCTCATGTGAAGCACGCTACGCCCACCGTAGGTGTCGTAGATACGACGCATCTCCTCGGCGATGAGGTCGTAGGCCTCGTCCCAGCTGATACGCTCCCACTCGTCTGCGCCGCGCAGCTCGCCATTTACGTTGTCGCCGCCGCCAGGCATCCAGCTCTTGCGCTTCATGGGGTACTTCAGGCGTTCCGCCGACGCATGGGCGGCACGCTGGCTGCGGCCGCGCACGCAGCCACGCTGCTGAAACATCTCGAGCGATTCCTCATGGGTGTCGTCGGTCTTGATGCGGGTGATAATGCCATCCACCACGTAAGCCTGCAGCAGGCACTTGCCACCGCAGGAAAGCCAGCACTGCACCGGCCTCCACGCCCCGGCCGCGTCTTTGGCCAGCTCGGCGTCGACGGTGTACTCATGGGCCTCGGTGTCACCCGTTTCGGCCATTTTCTGCTCGGGCGCGCAACCGGCAGCCAATGCCGCCGCGCCAGCCGAGGCCGCCGCCACGAACGAACGGCGCGTCAGCGTTCCCTTGCTTGCCATCTCCTCCATGGGTCCTCCTTCTCTCGTTACCACTGCTCTGCTTTTCGCAGCGGTTCTCTCTAGGGGCATTGTGCAGCCGCCGGAAGCAAACCAGAAGAGACTGAAAAGCGGCTTTAGCGTTAGTTCTGGACTAACGCTCTCCCAAGTCCTATACTGCGGCCGAGGGGAAGGGGAGCCTATGCTCGACAAGCGGGTCACAACATTTATTCAGGTGGTTGAAAGCGGTTCCATCGCCAAAGCCGCCCGCGTACTGTTTCTTTCCAAGGTATCGGTGAAGGCGCAGATGGACGGCTTGGAGGCCGAGGTAGGCGTGCAGCTCCTCGAGCGCACCACCCGCGGCGTCAAGCCCACGACGGCCGGCGAGATCTTCTTCGAAAGAGCCCGCGAGCTCGCCTATTTGGCAGACCGCACGTTGGCGAAAACCCGAGCAACCAGCGAGGGAGAGCGCCGCGTCGTGCGCGTGGGAACCTCGGTGCTGCGCCCTTGCCGCCCCCTACTCGACCTGTGGGACTCTCTTGGGCCCGACAAGCCCGACACTTCTTTGGAGATCATCCCCTTCGACGATGATACGACAAGCCTCAACGAGGTGGTCGACGAGCTAGGACGCCGCATCGACTGCTTCGTGGCCCCTTGCGACTCCGAACGCTGGCGCGCCACGACGAACATCCTCCTGCTGGACGAAATGCCCTATTGCCTCGCCGTCCCCCGCTCCCATCCGCTCGCCACGCGCGAGCTCATCAGCTGGGACGATCTGGATGGCGAGACCATCATGATGGTCCCTGGCGGCGACTCCCCCATCGTGAGTTCTCTGCGCAGCGAAATTAAAGAGAACCACCCCGGCATATCCATCGTGGGAGTCTCCACCCACTACGACATCACCACATTCAATGCCTGCGAACAGGCTGGATACCTTCTGCCCATCTATCATGTCTGGGCCGATGCGCATCCGTCTATGATCACCGTGCCGGTTGATTGGCCCTGGCGCATGCCCTATGGCCTGGTGTATTCCAAGCACCCCAGCGAAGCCATGACCGATTTCGCCAACGCCATAGCCCAAACCCGCCAAATTTAGGTCTTCCTCGCTGTCCTGCAGGACATGCACGCGCAAGCGAAAGACAGGGAACGTTTGACGGTTGAAGAGGACGATTCCGTACCCATATTCCCATTACGTCCTGATTTATGTGAGTTTCAACACTTTTACGTCCTTGTTTTTGTGAGTTTCCGCACTTTTACGTCCTTGTTTTTGTATACTTGTGACGTGCACTGAGCAAGGGAGGTGTCTATGGAGCGTTTTCTCATGCGCGATCTCGAAGCATGGCGAGAGAATCCCCGCAGGAAACCCCTTATCATCAACGGAGCTCGTCAAGTGGGAAAGACGTGGCTCATCAAGGAGTTAGGAAGGCGTCACTACAAGAGCATCGCCTATGTGAACATGGACAACAACGCGGCCATGCGCGAGCTATTCGACGCAGGGTACGATATCGATGTCCTCATCGCCGGTCTCCAGCTGCAAACCGGCGTCACCATCGAGCCCGCCTCCACCCTCATCGTGTTCGACGAAGTCCAGGAAAATCCCAAGGCGCTCACGGCCCTCAAGTACTTCGATGAGGACCCGCGCGGCTTTTCGGTCGTAGCCGCCGGCTCTTTGCTGGGAATCCTCCTTCAAAGCGGGACAGGATTTCCCGTAGGCAAGGTGGAAACGCTCGACCTCTACCCCCTTTCCTTCGAGGAATTCGCCTTAGCGGCCGAGGGAGAGGAATTCCTAGCATCATTGCAGAACCCGAATCCGGCGCTCATCCAGGCCTTCAAATCGCGGGCGATCGCCCTCTTGAAAACCTACTACTTCGTGGGGGGAATGCCCGAGGCGGTCAGCGCGTTTCTCACACATCGGGACTACGATGCCGCACGCGCCGTCCAAAAGCGGATTCTAGCCGACTACGAGCGCGACTTCTCCAAGCACATCGCCCCCCGCGAGGCCGAGCGCGTCTTCGCCGTGTGGGACTCCGTCGTCGCCCACCTGTCCCAGGAGAACAAGAAGTTCATCTTCGGCCGCCTCGCAAAGGGCGCCCGGGCGAAGGAGTTCGAGAGCGCCCTCACGTGGCTGAGACAAGCCGGCCTCATCTACCAGGTACCGCGCGTGGCTAAGCCGGGAATGCCCCTCAAGGCCTATCGCGATCCGGGCGCATTCAAAGTGTTCCTGCTGGATGTGGGCCTACTCGGCGCCATGAGCGAGCTGGACGGCAGGAGCGTCATCGAGGGCAACGCCCTGTTCGAGGAATTCAAAGGGGCGCTTACCGAGCAGTACGCATGCCAAGAGCTTATAGCCTGCTGCAAGCTCACTCCCTGCTACTGGTCAGCCGAGAACTCCCGGGGTGAGGTGGACTTCCTCGCGCAATCGGCGGGCATCGTGTACGCCATCGAGGTGAAGGCCGAGGAGAACCTGCGCGCCAAAAGCCTACGCAGCTTCAAAGAGAAGTACCCGAAAGTTCAAGCCCGACGCTTCTCCCTTTCCGACTACCGCGAGCAGGACTGGCTCACCAACGTTCCCCTCTACTTAATGGGAAACACGGGGCTTTGGCTGTAAAGAGAGGCCCTTCTTTAGGCCGATGCACTCACCAGCTCGTGGTCCTCGATGCCGAAGGGGCGAACGCGCTTGAGGGCGTCAAGGGCCTCGGACACCTCGGCGAAGACGGCCGTCTCAGGGCTGCCGGGCAGCGCGCCGAGGCCGTCAGCGATGACGCCCCCGCTGGCCGCAACGGCGCCCTCCGCCCAGAAAGCGGACTCGGAGAGCAGCACGGCGTCATTGCGGACGAAGGCAGCCAAAGCCTCGATCATCTGAGGGTAGAGCACCGCCGTCTTCGAGCGGCGGGCACAACGGGCGAAGTCGTCCAGCCACGTGAGCATATGATCGCGCACGAAAGCCTCCTGCCGGCGCAGAGAGTCAGCCAGGGCCTGCAGGCGCCCATCGCACAGCTCTGCCACGGAGCTCGCAGCCTCGCGCGCCATAAAGCCGCACATGGTGGCCACGTGGTCATCGGGAATGCGCATGAGGCGCGCGAGAGCCAGACCACGGTCGCGGTAGAGGGCCCGCACAGCCAGGGTGTTCTCCTGGAAGATCGCCATGTCGTGGGTCAGATAGGGCGACTCGATGGGCTGACAGGGCAGCTCGCCCGGACCGATGAACAGACGGGTATACTCGTCACGAGCCTGGTCGAGCAGGACGCCGCGGTCGACGCATTCACCCAGATCCTGCAGAAAGCGGCCGAGCCCCCGCATGGAGGGATCCTCGCCAGCAAACTCCTCCACGACATCCCGCGTGGCCTTCGAGAGCACGAGCGCGATCACGGCCTCGTCGGGCGTGCCGCCGAGCAGCTTGTGGAACAGCATGTACAGGTACTCGCGGGACAGCAGCAGCGCCTCCAAGTCGATGGACTCGCGACGCAGCGCGGCGATGTCGGTCATAATGGGCTCCCTCCTCTGATTTGATGCTCAAGTTCCTTCGACTCCGCGCTTCGCGCTCCATTCAGGATGACACGGGGGCGAAATGCTTCGCGCTCCGCTCAGGATGACACGGGCGGGACTCAACACGTGCCCGCCCATGATGACATCGGGCCAAAAGCCGGCCGCAACGCCCGGGATGACATGCCCTTTCCGCGTCATCCCGAGCGAGCGAAGCAAGTCGAGGGATCTCCAACCCCGAACGACTTACAGAACGACCGGGTTGAACGCTTCCAACAGTGCTGCGCGGCTCGCGCCGATGAGCAAGTTCGGGCCCGTGGTGGCCGCGACCTCCGTGCAGGGCAGCTCGCTCACAGCATCGGGGTGGACGGCACGCAGCTCGTCCATCTCGCCGAACTCGATGGCACGCATGGGGCAGGCCTCCACGCACACCGGCTCGTGCCCCGCCTCGCGCAGAGCACGGCAGGTGTCGCACTTCTGCACGATCTTGTCCTCCTCGATAAACTGCGGCGCATCGTAGGGGCACGAGTTCACGCAGGTCTGGCAACCGATGCACTCGTCGTCGTTGTGCTGCACGGTGCCGTCGTCGTCCTTGTACATGGCACCGGTGGGGCAGTTCGCCACACAGGCCGGGCTCTCGCAATGGTTGCAGGAGATGTTCAGGTGGAACATGCCCACTTCGGGGTAGGTGCCGCACTCGAAGGTGTCCACGCGGCGCAGGCGCGGGCCCGCCACCTGGATGTCGCGACGGTCCTTGCAGGCGACCTGGCAGGTGCGGCAGCCGATGCAGCTGGCCAGATCAACATAGAATCCCAAGCTCATGATTAAGCCTCCTGTCCCTCTTCAGCGCCCGGCACCACGTAGGCGGGCGAACTTGCGGCGTCCACGCTGGCAGCCAAGAACGGGCCGCGCTCGAAGTCCTCTTCCAGAGGTTCGCCGTCGTATTTCTCAATCTCGATGAGCAGGCTGTTATAGCCGTCCACCTGGGGGAAGTAGTTCGACTGCATGCCATCGGAGAGCATCTGCTCGCTCCCGCCGCGATCGATGATATGGTCGGGGTCGGTCTCGTCGAACACCGAGTGCACGCCGTGAGGAATGCCGACCGTACCCGGCATCATGCCCTGCATGGGCTGGGCGATGCGCAGCATGCTGCCGAAGTCGTTGAAGCAGCGCACGGTGTCGCCGGCTTCAATGCCGCGCTCGGCGGCATCGTCGGCGTTCATGAACACTGGATTGCGGAAGGCCTCCTGGGTCCACACCATGTTGTCGTAGCAGGTGTGGGCACGGCGCATGTAGTGCGGCGTGTAGGCCTGCAGCGGATAGGCGCCCTTCTCCTTGGTCTCCCAGTTCGCGAAGGTCTCTTGGTAGCCACGGCGCGGCACGAAATAGTTCGCGTAGGGCTTGATGGGCTCGTCGTTCAAGCCGATGCGGTTCGCATTGTCGGCCTTGAACTGGCAGTAGATCTCCAGCTTGCCGGAAACCGACGGGCGCGGCCAGGCGGTATCGGTCACGATGACGGACTCGCCGTCCTCGCCGATGCCCAGCTTGTCGTCGCGGTAGCCCACGTAGTTGCGCTTATCGCCCTCGGAACGCTGAACCACATAGCAGCCGTCGGCCATGAACTGGTCGAAGCCGACCTTGCCCTCTTGCACGGGATAGCTCGCGTGGTACTTCTCGTTGTCGGCGTCGGTCCAGGTGATGACCGGCTCCCACTTCGTCGCGTCCTCGTTCAGCACGCGCATGCCAAGGAAGTAGCCGAGCCACTGGTCGTAGTTGCTCTTCGGGTAGGCGTCGTCCGGATTGAACCCCATGCGCTCGATGATCTCGCGGAACACGCGCTTCTCCTCGCGCGCCTCGTAAAGCGGCTTGATGAGGGGCCTCCAGGCGAGCAGGGCATCCTTGCGCTGCTTCTGGCCGTTACCGTCGCCGAAGGCGCTCGGCCAGGACAGCTCGCCCCAGGACTCGTCGTCGTTGCCCTCCCAGTGGGTGCACACCGGCAGGACGATGTCGGCGAACTGGGCCGTCAGCGACAGCTTGATCTCGAAGGAGACCACCGTGTCGGCGGCGCGCATGACCTTGATGGCCGTGGGCAGATTGCCGCGGGTCTGCATGAAGTTCGAGTTCGTGGAGATGAGCAGGCGCGGGTTCACCGGCATCTCGCGGGCCTCGTGGTAGGTAGGAGTGTTGGCGCGCAGCTTCGTGGGGTCGCCCACCGCGTCGCTGGAGCCCAAATCGTAGGGGCCTTCCGAAGAGGACAGGTACTTCCCGTCAGCCAGCGAGCTCCACCAGGAGTTGCCCTCGATGTTGCGGTTGGGGCCCGTGGCCGCGGGCGAGCCCACGAGGTTGTCCACATAGCCCCAGTCGCCACCGGCATGCTGAATGAGGCGGAAACCCGAGTCGCCGGCATCCCACGTGTAGATGGCCGCCGAGCCGTGGCCCGACTTGCCGTAGTGGCCGCCCAAGGCCGACACGGTCATGAAGGCCTGGGAGAGGTTCTCGGCACCCAGGTAGCGGGATGCGGCATAGCTGTGCAGGAAGATAACGGCGTTGTTCTTGCCGGCCATCTCGGCGTACCAGGTGATGTCCTCAACCGGCGTGCCGCAGATTTCCGTGGCCCACTCCGGGGTCTTTGGGGTGTTGTCGTAGGCGCCGAGCAGGTAGTCGCGGAAGTTCTCGTCGGTGGTGGCGTCGGCGGGCATGGTCTCGGGCGTGAAGCCCACGGTGCGCTCGTTCACGAAATCCCAGTCGATGATGTCGCCGCGCTCCTCATCGAGGCGCACCATCTCGTAGGCGACGGCCAGCAGGAAGGCGGTGTCGGTACCGGGGCGCACGCGAATCCAGCGGGCGTCCATAGCGGCGGCCGTGGCATTGTAGTCGGGGCCGACAAACACAAAGTCAACGCCGGATTTCTGGGCGTTCTTCAGCCAGTACATGGACGAGTGCTGAGCCCAGGCGGGGTTGCAGCCGTACAGCACAATGGTGTCGGCATTGGGCAGGTCGTACTTGTCGGGGGCCATCATGATGTCGGGATGGTCGCCGTGGGAGTACATGCCGAGAGCCTCGGTTTGGAAGGCCCAGCAGCCGAAGGACTCGCACTCGGTGTTGTACACAGCACCCCCGATGACCGGGAACATGGCGGAGCCGGGGGCCCAGCGCCAGGCGTTGCAGATGACGGCATCCTGGCCGTACTCGGCGTAGACGCGCTTGAGCTCGTCGGTCACGTAGGTCAGCGCCTCGTCCCAGCTGATGCGCTCCCACTCGTCACGCCCGCGCAACTCGCCGTGGGCGGCATCTCCGCCGCCGGGCTGCCAGTTCTTGCGCTTCATGGGGTACTTGATGCGATCGGCGTTGTACACCTGCTGGCGCAGGGAATGCCCGCGCAAGCAGGAACGCTGCTGGGGGCAGTCGAAGCTGTCGGCATGGGAGTCATCGGTCTTCTGGCGAACGACCACGCCATCCACCACGTAGCCCATGTTCAGGCACATCTGGTTGCAGTTCTGGTGGCAGTGGATGGGCATCCACTCGCCTTTGCCCTCGATGATGGCGGCATCGGATGCCACCGGATGTGCGGCGCTATCGCCCGTGGCGGCCATGTCCGTGCCGGCCTGGGGCGCGCAACCCGCGGCTCCCACGGCAGCGGTGGCGGCCATGGCGGCGGCGCTCGCCTTCAAGAAATCGCGACGCTTCAGGCTCTTGTCCAACAGAGACATGAACATCACCCTCCTCTTTCTCTTGTCTTCTCCTGACAGCCCGAATCATACGGAGGATGCACGTTCCATAGGTAATGCTTATAATGTAATCTTGTATATGCTTGGAAGGCATGGGGAGAATCAGGGGAATCGGGGGGATCCATGGAACTGAGAACGCTGCGCTATTTCACCACCGTAGTTCGGGAGGGCTCTATCACCGCGGCGGCGAAATCGTTGCACGTCACCCAGCCCACGCTCTCGCGCCAACTGGCCGCCCTGGAAGACGAGCTGGGCCACGCCCTGTACCAGCGCAATCGCAAGGGCATCGAGCTGACCGAGCACGGCGTTATCCTGCGCCGCTATGCCGAATCCATCCTTGCCCTGGCCGACAAGGCCGAAGAGGAAATCGCGCTTCCCACCCACTCCATCGCCGGCAAGGTGCACATCGCCGCCGGCGAGACCCAAGCCATGGAGCTTGTCGCCGAGGCCATGCGGCGCACCCAGGCCCTCTATCCCGGCATCACCTTCGAGCTGTACAGCGGAACTTCGGCCGACCTCATGGACAACTTCGTCCGCGGCTTCTACGATTTCTTCCTTGAATGCGAAGTGCGCAGCCACGTGGACATGCACACCATGCGCCTGCCCCACACCGACACGTGGGGCATCCTCACGCGCCGCGACGGCCCCCTGGCGCGCCTGGACTCCGTCGCGCCCGAAGACCTCGTCGGCCAACCCCTCATCAGTTCGCGCCAGGGCGTGAAGGTGGGCGTGCTGGGCCAGTGGCTGGGAGACTTGGCCGACGAGATGGACGTACGCGCCACCTACAACCTGCCGCTCAACGCCAAGTTCCTCGTGCGGGCGGGCCTCGGCAGCGCGCTCACGTACCGGGGCCTGTTCGAGACCAACGAGATGAGCGATTTGGCCTTCGTGCCGCTTTCCCCCACCTTGGAATCAGCCCAGGGGATCGTCTGGCGCAAGACGCTGCCCACCCGCCAGGCCCAGGCCTTCCTGGATGCGCTGAAAGGTGCGTGCGCAGAGGCGGAACGCGAAGGAGCCCGGGGTTACCGGGCTCCTTGCTAAGCGAGTTATCGGACAAACGTACCTTAGCCGGGCTACGCCACCACGCGCGACGCCACCACTTCGCCGACGTTCTTACCGAACACCTCGATGTCGCACACGGCGTTGCCGCCAATACGGTTGTTGCCGTGAATGCCGCCGGTCACCTCGCCGGCCGCGTACAGGCCGGGGATGACGTTGCCGTCCGCATCCAGCACCTCGTTGCTCACGTTGATCTTAATGCCGCCCATCTCGTGATGGATGCCCGGGGCCACCTTAATGGCGTACATGGGGCCGTCGGCGAACACGATGCAGCCTTGGGTGCGCCCGAACTCGTCAGCCGCGCCGCCGGCCACGGCATCGTAAGCCGCGATGGTGGCCTCAAGCGCCGCCGCATCCACTCCGATAGCCTCCGCCAGGCCGGTCACCGAGTCGGCCTTGGTCACCAGGCCCTGGCCCTCTAGCTTCGCGACCGACTTGTTCGCGTCGTACACCTGCTGGTCGAACACGCACCACACATCGCCGTTCGGCTGGGCGAGCTCGGCGGCCGACACCTTGTCGCGAGTGGACATCTCATCGAAGAAGCGCTTGCCCTCGGCGTTCACCAAAATGGCCCCGGAGCCGCGAATACCCTCAGCCACAAGCGAGTGGGTGGTCTGCTCCACCGTGGGGTGAATCTGAATCTGGTCCATCTGCACCAGCTCGGCGCCCACGTCCTCGGCGAGCCGGTAACCGTCACCCGTGGCACCAGGCTGGTTCGTGCTCACAAAGTCCTTCAAGTCGGGGCGATACTGGGCGATCATCTCGGGGTTCGAGCCCAAACCGCCCGCCGCCAGAATGACGGCCTTCGCGTTGTACTGGATCGGCGTGTTGTTGTCGTCGGCCACCACACCCACCACGGCACCGTCGTCGGTCACCAGCTCAGTCACCTCGCACAGGTTGCGAACGGGAATGCCGCGCTCGGCAACAGCCGCCACCAACCCTGGCACCAGCGTGGCGCCCACAGCCGAGCCGTCGGTGGGACGATGGCAGCGCTTCACGGACATACCGCCGGTCTGCCCGATGTTGTCCAGCGTGATGCCCAGGCTGTCCAGCCAGTCGATGGCGGCAGCCGAGTTCTCGCACATGAAGGTGACCAATTCCTCGTCGCCAGTGTTGTGGCCGCCGTCCAGCGTTTCCTGGATGAACAGATCAGTGCTGTCCTCGATGCCCTGCTCCTTCTGGAACTTGGTCTCGGATGCATTCATGCCACTGGAGGAATAGTTGGTGTTGCCGCCGTTCACACCCATCTTCTCCAGCACGACGACCTTTTCCACACCCGCATCGTGGGCCGCAATGGCCGCCGACAGGCCCGCTCCGCCCGCGCCCACAATAACCACGTCGTAGTCGTTGTTCTCCACCGGGTCGCGATCGGCAGATTCGCTGATGCTTCGCGGAGCGCAGCCCGCCAGCCCCAGAGCGCCCAGGGCACCCGCAGCAGCCAGGAACCCGCGGCGCGTCAGGCGCGGGGCGCCGCCTACATTGTCAACCGACGAAAACAGCTTCTGGTTACCAGCCATGGTAGTTCCTTTCTCGATTACGCCTTGCGCGCATCAGGGCCGATAGCCCTTTTGTCCAGAACTACTTTATGATGGGAAATCCCCTGATAAATGAGCAAATAGCCGAGTGTTTACCCCACGCTCGCGTATCGTCACCCGACTGATGGCGCCGAAGCAAATCCGTTATCGCACGGTCATCGCCCCATCACTGGCAGCGCGTAAAAAGCGCCTCGCGGGAATCGTATCCCGCGAGGCGCCCGGAGCTTGCCCACCGGCACCAATTCGGCATCCGCCAACAAGGCGCGGGCGCCGAGCCCCCTAGCAGCCAAAAAGCTGCTCGGCCGCTTCCATGCGCTCGATGATGGGCACGCCGAAGGGGCAGCGGGGCTCACAGTCGCCGCAGGCGATGCAGGCGCCGGCGGTGACGGGCATGGCTTCATAGTGGGCCGCCGCCGATGCAGGCACTTCGTCGGCCATAACCGCCAGGTCGGCGAACTTGTTCGCTAACGCGATGTTGATGCCCACCGTGCACGGCGCGCAGTGGCCGCAATAGGTGCACTGCCCCATGTAGGCGTGCTTGGGCGCGCCTGCCAGCACGCTGGCGTAGTCGCGCTCGGCGGCCGAGGCGCCCTCGTAGCCCAGGGCCTCGTCCAGCTGCTCCACCGTTTCCACGCCCACCATGACGCTGGCCACGGCCGGCCGGGTGAGCGCGTAGTGGATGCACTGCACGGGCGTGAGCGCCACCCCGAAGGGCGACGAGGCGGCCGACAGCAAACGGCCGCCCGCGTAGCCCTTCATCACCGTGATGGCGGTGCCGGCCGCCTCGGCCCGGGCATACAGGCGGGCGCGCGCAGGCTCGATGCCGTCGCCGGACACGTTCTCGTAGTCGCCGAACAGGTCGTCCAAGTTCTCCGAGGCGGGCATCATGTCGAAAGCCGGGTTCAGCGAGAACATGACCACCTCGATCTCCGGCTCGTCCACGGCCAGCAGGGCCACCTCGGGATTGTGGGTGGAAAGCCCGATGTGGCCGACCTTGCCCGCCTGCACCAGCTCGCGCATGTAGCCGATGAAGTCACCAGCCATGATGGAGCGGAACTCGTCGCAGGAATCCACGTAGTGGATCATGCCGATTTCCACATGGTCGGTGCGCAGGCGCGCGAGCAGGTCCTCAAAGGCGGGGCGCGCCTGAGACAGGTCGCGCGTGCGCACGTACTGGCCGTCCTGCCAGGTGCTGCCCACGTGCCCCTGGATGATCCACTGCGCGCGTATAGGCTCGAGCGCCTCGCCGAGGGCCGAGCGCACCGCCGGGTCGCTCATCCAGCAGTCCACGATGTTCACCCCCGCCGCCGCTCCGCGGGCGGCCATGGCGTTCACCTCGGCCTGCTCCATCTTGCCAATCCACTCGGCCCCGAAGCCGATGACGCTCGCCTTCAGACCCGTGCGACCCAGCTCGCGATACTCCATGGCGCGCTCCTCTCCTTTGCAACTTTGCCTGTGCCGCCCCTGATGCCTCTCCTGTTTTCTCGCGCTCATTCAATCACTTGGAGTGTACTTCAAGTCAACGATGGCAGCATGAAGCCCTTCTGCATTATCGGGCGCTCGGCCGCCCACGCAGGCGGAAGGAGCGTACACTGGCCCCAGGGAATTGAACCGCCCGCAAGCCGCCCTACCGAATCGGAGCCCCAGGCCGATCTCGACGACGGGACGCGCGGGCACGGGCCGTGAGCATCTGCGGTCCTCCGAGCGCTGAAGGAGGCGCCATGCTGAACCACTTCTGCAAGAAACCGCTTTGGGAATGCACCCGAACCCTGGCCGCCGTGGCCCAGGGGCGCACGGCTGCCGACACCGTCATCCGCGGGGCCCGGCTCGTGAACGTGTGCACCGCCGAGGTGCTGGACGGCACCGACGTGGCCATTGCCGAGGGCCGCATCGCCTACGTGGGGCAAAGCGCCGCGCACTGCATCGGCGAAAACACCCTGGTCATCGAGGCGGAGGGCCAGGTGATCGCCCCCGGTTTCCTGGACGGGCACATCCACGTGGAATCGTCCATGATGGGCGCCGGCGAGTACGCCCGCGCCGTCATCCCCCACGGCACCGTGGGCATCTATTGGGATCCGCACGAGGTGTGCAACGTGCTCGGCCTGGAGGGCGTGCGCGTGATGATGGACGACGCCGCCCGCACCCCGCTGAAGGCCATGGTCACCACGCCTTCCTGCGTGCCGGCCGTGCCCGGCTTCGAGGACACCGGCGCCTTCGTGGGGCCTGAGGAAATCGCCGAGTCCATGACCTGGAACGGCGTGGTGGGCCTCGGCGAGATGATGAACTTCCCCGGCGTGCTGGCGGGCACCGACCACGCCCACGGCGAGTTGGCCGCCACCCTCGCGGCCGACAAGGTAATCACGGGCCACTACTCCGTGCCCGAGACCGACCAGGGGCTGAACGCGTACGTGGCCTGCGGCGTGCGCTGCTGCCACGAGTCCACCCGCGCCGAGGACGCCCTGGCAAAGATGCGCCTCGGGCAGTACGCCCAGCTGCGCTACGGCTCGGCCTGGCTCGACCTGCCCCAACTGGCGGCGGCCATCACCGAGACCGACATCGGCACGCGCTTCGCGAACCTCATCTCCGACGACACCCACCCGCACACGCTCGTGGCCGAGGGGCATCTCGACTACATCCTGCGCATGGCCGTGGGCCTGGGCATTCCCGTGGTCACCGCCATCCAGATGATGACCATCAACACCGCCACCTGCTTCCGCATGGAACACGAGCTGGGTTCCATCACCCCGGGCAAGTGCGCCGACATCGTGTTTTTGGACAACCTGGAGGACCTGAACGTCGTGCGCACCATGATCGACGGCGAGGTGGTGGCCGAGAGGGGGCAGATCACCTTCGACCTGGAACCCTTCTCCTATCCCGAGTGGGTCACCCACTCCATGCACCTGGGCCGCGCCATCACCCCCGGCACCTTCCGCGTGGAAGCGCCCGCCGGCACGGCCGAGGGCGAGCGCGTTACCGTGCGCGCCATCGAGCTTCTGCCCGGCTCGGTGCCCGACCGCGAGGCCCACGTGGCGCTGACCGTGCGCGACGGGGCGCTGGCGAGCGACCTTAGCCAGGACGTGCTGAAGACCTTCGTGTTCGAGCGCCACCACGAGACAGGCACCTTCGGCGTGGGATTCACCAAGGGCTTCGGCATCAAGCGGGGTGCGATGGCCTCCACTGTGGCCCACGACGCCCACAACCTGCTCGTGGTGGGCACCAACGACGCAGACATGGCGCTGGCGGCCAACACGCTGGCCGAGGTGGGCGGCGGCATGGTCGTGGTGGCTGACGGCGAGGTGCTGGGGCTCGTGGAGCTGCCCATCGCCGGCCTCATGAACGACCTTACCGCGCCGGCCATGAGCGAGAAGGTGCACCACCTGGAAGAGACCTGGGCCGAGATCGGCTGCACCATGCCCTCGCCCTTCATGACCATGGCCCTCATCCCGCTCGCCTGCCTGCCCGAGCTGCGCCTCACGAACCGGGGGCTCGTGGACTGCACCACCTTCCAGTTCGTGGACCTGGTGGTGGAGGAAGGCTAGCTTCGCCCCCCCCCAAGCACGCAAAGGCCCCCGGCCGCCATGGAGCACACTCCAGCGGCCGGGAGCCTTTTCCAACTTTTCCCAGCACCTTCGCACCCCAGGCCACCAGACGCCCAGCGGCGCGAGCGCGGCACCTACCTTAGCACGAGCATGTCGCGGCCCACGGCAAGGGCCACCTTGTCGCCTTCCAGGGCATTCAGCAGCGCGATGCCGAACACCAGCGCCGTGCCCGGCCCGGCGGCGGTAATAAGGTTGCCGTCCACCACCAAGTCACTGCCCGCCTGGTACACACCCGCGGGAAACGCTTCCTCGCAACCGGGGTAACACACCGCCTCGCGACCATCCAACAGCCCCAATTTCGCCAGAATGGTGGGGCCGGCGCAAATGGAGCCCACCAGTCCATCGGCCGCCATGCGACGGCGCAGCTCGTCGGCCAGCGCAGGGCAGGCCTCCAGGTTCTCCACGCCCACCGAACCGCCGGGCATAACCACCATGTCGTAGGTAGCCAGGTCCACATCGCTCACCAGCTTGTCGGCGCGCACGCTCACCTCCTGGGCCGCCGTTACCTCAACACGGCCCATCACCGACACCAGGTCGACACCCACACCACCCCGGCGCAGCACATCGGCCGGGCCGATCGCCTCCACTGGCTCGAACCCGTCACCCAGCATAATCGCCACCGTCTTCGCCATGGCACGCTTCCTTTCCACGCGGTTTTCCTTGAGTCGTGCGCCTGAGCATAGCGTATTTCACGTGCAACGAGCCGAAATCGAAAGCAAGTTGCCGCTTTCAAGCACCCTTTCGCGACAAAACCAACGATTCTCAGAAGGCCATGGGCAAAATCCGGCCTCCCCAACCCTAAATTCAACGCAAAACAGGCGTTTTGCCGCCCATGCAACGCTAAAAAGCGGGCCAGGGTTCTGAGAAACGTAACTTTTGTCGGAAAATCCCTAGAAGCTGCGCGCCGCCGTGCCGCCCCCAATAACCAACTCGCCGTCGTATACCACCACAGCCTGACCTGGAGCCGCGGCGCGCTGCGGCTCAGCGAAGACGACTGTCAACTCATCGGGACCGGTCTGCTCCACCGTGGCATCCACAGGACGCTGGCGATAGTGGGTCTTTACCCGCACGCGCCGCGGACCACCTAGAGCGTCCCCGCCAATGAGATTCACGTCGCGTGCCACCACGCCGCGGCTTTCCAGCTCATCCCTAAAGCCGACGACGAGGCGATTGGCCGTGTTGTCCTTCCCCAGCACGTACAGCGGTTCGCGCGCCGCCACGCCGATGCCCTTGCGCTGTCCAACGGTGTAGTGAATGAGCCCGGCGTGCTGGCCGAGCACCCGACCCGCGTGGTCGACGATCTCCCCTGGCGCGAAGGCATCGGCAGCCGAGGCAATCGCCAGCCCCGCCTCCGCAAGAGCAGCCTTCGGGTTTTCCCCCATCCCAGCCAACCTCGTCTCCGTAGGGGCGGCCTTCAGGCCGCCCTCGATCCCGCGCATCAAAGACGCGCGCGAAACCGCCCCCTCGCAATCACGAACTCGGCACCAGCCCTCAATGAAACCCGCGTAATCGCCGTCGGGCACGAAGCAGATGTCTTGGCTCTCGGGCTTGTCCGCCGTGGTGAAGCCGTGATCACGGGCCAGGGCGCGCACCTCGTTCTTAGTCAGATCGCCCAGCGGAAACAGCATATGCGCGAGCGTGTCCTGGGTAAGATGGTACAGCACGTAGCTCTGGTCTTTGGCGACATCGGCTGCCCGCAGCAGCTGCCAGCGCCCGCTCACCTCGTCCCACCGACGCCGCGCGTAATGCCCCGTGGCCACATACCGCAGGCCCAGCTCGCGGCGGCGCTGCTGGAGCGCCTCGAACTTCAAGTAGCGGTTGCAATCGATGCAGGGGTTCGGCGTGCGCCCCGTCAAATAGGCCTCGCAGAAGGGACGCACCACCGCCGCGTCAAAGCGGTCACGCAGGTCAAAGGCGTCATGGGGAATGCCGAGATGTCGGCACACGGCTCGCGCGTCCTCCACGTCGCGCGACGAGCCGCAGACAGCTCCCTCGCTCCAGGCAGCTGCGCCACCCGCGCCGGCTGCGACATCGCCATGCAACACCATCGTAGCGCCGCGCACGTCGCAACCAGCCCGTTGCAGCAGAAGCGCACACACCGAGCTATCGACCCCACCGGACATGGCGGCCATGACGCTGCCGGCGGGAAGCTCCCCACCGATTCTGTCATCCCGAGAAATCATGGGGGCATGATAGCACAGCGGCCGCCAGTGCCGCCCGACACTAGTCAGCACCTCTGCAAACGCAGCGGGGCCCATCGCTCCTGCAGCAGGCCGCGGGAGTCTGCATGCGCCCATCCCGCTGTACTCGCCGCAGAGCACTCTCGGACGCCCCTTCGACCGGCCGCGCGTTTTTCCCGCCCGCGCAAACAAGCAAGCATGGTAGGCTGTGTCCCATGCAGGGGTACCGCCCGACGACGTTCAGCGCGTCGCCGCCGCGGTTGAGAGGGCGGCCGCCCAACCCTTCGAACCTGTCAGCTAACACTGTCGTAGGGAGCATGCTCACCAGCATAAGGCGCTCCCCCAGGGTGCGCCTTTTTTGCTTCCGGAAAGGAACGATCTCATGACCCAGATCGCCGAAGCCGAGCTGCGGACCCGTATGGCCCGCGCCGTGCGCGAGGTGCGCGAAACCAACCCGCTCGCGCCGTCCATCACCAACACTGTCACCCAGAACTTCGTCGCCAATGCCCAGCTGGCCACGGGCGGTTCGGCCGCCATGGTATACCTGCCCGACGAGGCAGAGTGCGTGGCAGGCCTGGGTGGCGCCGTGTACATCAACTTGGGCACGCTGCTGCCCGTATACGCCGAGACGGTACCCGCCTGCGCCCGTGCCTGCGCCGAGGGCGACACGCCTTGGGTGCTCGATCCGGTGGGCGTGGGCATCGGCAGCCTGCGCACCCGGCTCATCCAGGAAGTGCGCCAGTGGCCGCCGGCCATCGTGCGCGGCAACGCCTCCGAGATCATCGCCGTGGCCGAGTTGTGGGGTCTGAATGCCGCGCGCGTCGACACGCAGGGCCCGCGCGGGGTGGATGCCGCCGACTCGGTGGAGGCCGCCCGCACCGCCGCTGTGGCCATCGCCCGCTTCACCGGGGGCGCCGTAGCCGTATCGGGCCCGGCGGACCTCGTCACCGACGGCACCGTGATCGTGCGAGCCGAAGGCGGCAGCCCGCTCATGTGTTCCGTTACCGGCTCGGGCTGCTCGCTCGGCGGCGTGGCCACGGTGTACGCTTGCGTGGCCGACCCCTTCACGGCTGCCCTTACCGCTACGACCGCCTACAACCTTGCGGGCGCACGGGCGGCGGCGCGTTGCGAGGGCCCGGGCAGCTTCGCCGTGGCCTTCCTGGACGAGCTTTCCCACATCATCCCCGAAGAGGCCGCCGACGCGCCCCTCACCTTCGAGGCCGCCTGATTCCCGACAACCGAAACCCGTTTGCTGCACAAAAAGACCCCGACTTTGGTCACGGATTCGACTTTTGTGCAAATCTAACGACAAAACGGCGTACAAAGGCCGCCTCTGCACGCCCTCGCAGCCCCCACGGGTTGCTCCCAAGGCGATTCGGCGGGATTACTCTCGGCGCCGCTGCACAAAACTCGAATCCGTGACCAGAAATGACCGCTTGCATTGCACCCGTCAGAAAGGACGCCCCATGAACACCCTCGTTGCCGTCGCCATCGCTCCCTTCGGGGTGGGCGACGAGCTGGCCCCCTACGTAGCCGACGTCGTGCGCGTCATCCGCGCGTCGGGCCTTCCCTGCCGCACCACCTCCATGTTCACCGAGATCGAAGGGCCCTGGGACGAGGTGATGGCCGCGGTGCGCGACGCCACCTTCGCCCTGGCCGACCGGGGCATCCGCACCGAGGTCATCCTGAAGGCCGACGTGCGCCCCGGACACACCGACACCCTGCACACCAAGGTGCAGAAAGTGGAGACGCTGCTGGCCGAATAGCCAATCCACCGTTCGCCACGGGGTCTGCACAAACTCGGCTGCATCGCCCGCGCATCAGGGGCCCTCGCCAGCAGAACAGCTTGCTCGACGAGGCACCCCTTCACAACTTCGCACCAACTTCGCAAAGAGCCTTACACCGCTGACCGAGACCGCTATGATGCTTTCCGGCAAAACCCCGACGAAAGGCAGACTCCATGTTGCGCAGGATCATCCAGATAGACGAAGAGAAGTGCACGGGTTGCCGCCTGTGCGTCGACGCCTGTCACGAAGGCGCCATCGGCATGGCGAACGGCAAGGCGCGACTGTTGCGCGACGACTACTGCGACGGCCTCGGCGACTGCCTGCCGGCCTGTCCCACCGACGCCATCACCTTCGTGGAACGCGAGGCGGCGCCCTATGACGAGGCAGCTGTGACCGCGCATCTGACAGCCCGAGCTGCCGTCGGAAACGTTGCGGAAGGCGCCCCCGCTCGCTCGGCGCCCACCAGCGCCCCCATCGGTTGCCCCGGCGCGGCGCCCCGCACGCTTCCCCCCACCCCTGCTCCCACGCCGGGCAGCTGCCCTGGCTCGCGCAGCCGCAGCCTCTCCAGCGCCGCCGACGCCTCGCCCGCGAACACGGCCGCCGCGATGCCGAGCCGCCTGGCCCAGTGGCCAGCCCAGATCAAACTCGTACCTGTCAGCGCCCCCTACTACCAGAGTCGTGGCTTGCTCGTAGCCGCCGATTGCACCGCGTTCGCCTGCGCCAGCTTCCACGAGCGCTTCATGAGCGGCAACGTCACCGTCATCGGCTGCCCGAAACTCGACGAGGGCAGCTACACCGACAAGCTGGCCGCCATCATCGCCGCCAACGACATCACCTCGGTTACCGTCGCCCGCATGGAGGTGCCCTGCTGCTGCGGTCTGGAACGCGCGGCCGCCGATGCCCACACTCGCGCCGGGAAGGACATCCCCTTCGACGTGATCACCTTCTCCGTCACCGGCGACGTCATCGGCTGAGCATCTCTCGCATGGCAGTCGCGATAACGGCCGCTACCTCCGGCGCGCGCTCTTCAGCCAGCGACGCAAAGCTCATGACGAAAGCCGGCGCGTCGGAGGCACCTTCCGTACGATAGTCGGACAGCGGCGCCAGCCGCACACCCCGGGCCGCCGCGCACTCAACCATAGCCCGTTCGCAGACCCTCGCGTCCGCTGCGGGCACGCCCTGCACCTCCATAAGGAAATGCAGACCGGCACCCACATTACGCAGGCGCAGCCGCTCGGCAGCCTCCGATGCGCCTAGCGCTTCCACCAAGGCGTTCTGCAGCCGGCGAAAGTAGGTGCGCTGACGGTTCACATGGCGCTCGTAGTCGCCCGATTCCATGAAGCGCGCTAACGTCAGCTGCTCCAAAGCTCCCACCGTACAGGCGTAGAAGCCGAGTTGGTCGCGGAAACGCGCGGCCAGCTCCCAGGGCAGCACCACATATCCAATGCGGAAGGCCGCGCCCAGCGTCTTGGTGAACGTGTTCGCGTACACCACGCGCTCCGCCCCGTCGAGGGCCGCGAGCGGCGGCACGGGACGACCCGTCATGCGAAACTCGCAGTCAAAGTCGTCCTCTATCAGGTAACGGCGCCCTCCCGCATCTTGTCCGTCGCCCCGCGCCCACGCCAGCAGCTCCTGGCGACGCCTCACCGGTGTGGTTGTTCCCAGCGGGAACTGATGCGAGGGCATGCAGTGCAGCACATCCACTCCCGCCGCCGTCAGAGCCGCCGGCATCGGCCCCGCATCGTCCACGGGAACCATCGCCACCCGCACGTCGTTGGAGCGGTAAATGCGCACTAGCCGCGGATAGCCCGGGTTTTCCACCCCGTAAACGAGCCCGCGCCCAAGCAGCTGCACGAGCAAGCCGTAGAGCGACTGGGCGCCCGACCCTACGACAATCTGGTCGGGATGCACTTCCATACCTCGGAAGCCTCGCAGATGGGCCGCAATGGCCGCACGCAGACGAGGCGAACCTTGGGAGCCAGCCGCCTGAAGCACCGTGCGCTCGCTCTCGTCGGCCAACACACGCCGCAACGTGCGCGCCCAAGCTGCATAGGGAAACAGCCCCTCCGGCGCCGTCGTCCCCGTGAAGTCGGCCAGCCATTCCGTACCACAAACCGCATTCGTGCCGCAAACCGCATCCCCTGAGCCGAAAAAATTCACTTGTGATGCAGCCGTCTCGTTTGGTAGGCCCTCATGTGCGCTCTTTCGACTCGTTTCTGCATCACAACCGCAATTTTGGCGACCGAAAACGGCACCTCGCCCCATCATTCCAGCTTCGTTTGCATCACGACCGCAAAAAGACGGCATTTTGCGCCCGATTTCCTGCACATAGTAGCCACTGCGCGGAACGGAACGCACATAGCCCTCGGACAACAGCTGGTCGTAGGCGCCCTCCACGGTAACCACGCTCACCCCCAGGTGACGAGCAAAAGCCCGCTTAGAGGGCAGGCGCTCATCGGATGCCAAAGCCCCTCGCTCAATGTCGGCCCGTAATGCTCGGTAAAGCTGCTCGTACAGGCTTTCTTTGGCCTCTCTGCTCAAAGTGTAGGTAAGCACGGGCCACCCTTTCACATTCTTTCATGAAGACAAACGCTCATCTGACCTTATTAAAACTTTCAATTTTGACTATAACAGCAAGATCAGATTTCACGTACCCTCTCGGTCATAGCTTTTTCGCATGAAAGGAACCGCCCATGGCCCTCGAACATTCCGTCGCACCCACCGCCCCCGCCAGCACCCCCTCCTCGGAGCGCGCCGCCCTCAATCGCCAGCTCGCCCAAATGCTGAAGGGCGGCGTCATCATGGATGTCACCACGCCCGAGCAGGCGCGCATCGCCGAGAAGGCCGGCGCGGCGGCCGTCATGGCGCTCGAGCGCATCCCCGCCGATATCCGCGCGGCAGGGGGCGTATCCCGCATGAGCGACCCGGCCATGATCAAGGGCATCCAGGACAGCGTATCCATCCCCGTCATGGCGAAATGCCGCATCGGCCACTTCGCCGAGGCGCAGATCCTGCAGGCCATCGAGATCGACTACATCGACGAATCCGAGGTGCTCTCGCCGGCCGACGACACCTACCACATTAACAAGACCGCCTTCGCCGTGCCCTTCGTCTGCGGGGCACGCGATTTGGGTGAGGCCCTGCGCCGCATCGCCGAGGGTGCCACGATGATCCGTACCAAAGGCGAACCGGGCACCGGCGACGTGGTGCAAGCCGTGCGCCACATGCGCCGCATGAACGCCGAGATCCGCCGCATCCAGAACCTGCGCGACGACGAGCTGTTCGAGGCTGCGAAGGAGCTGCGCGTGCCCGCCGACCTGCTGCGCGAGGTGCACGAAGCGGGGAAGCTGCCCGTGGTGAACTTCGCCGCCGGCGGCATCGCCACCCCGGCCGACGTCGCCCTCATGATGCAGCTGGGGGCCGAGGGCGTTTTCGTGGGCAGCGGCATCTTCAAGTCGGGCGACCCGGCCCGGCGAGCGGCGGCCATCGTGAAAGCCGTCACCAACTACGAGGACGCTGAGATGCTCGCAACCCTTTCCGAGAACCTCGGCGAGGCCATGGTGGGCATCAACGAACAGGAGATCCGGCTCATCATGGAAGAGCGAGGGCAGTAGCGGCGGCGCCTCGTCCTCGCTCGACACGCAACCATCTGTCGCCCCGCGCACATGGATCATTTACCTATCGTATCCACGCCCCACACCACGCACGCGTCCATCACCCACGAACGCCGTTTCGCTTGCTTGCACCTAGGAGAACCCATGAGACCCGCCATTGCCGTCCTCGCCCTGCAAGGCGCCTTCATCGAGCACGAGCAGCGCCTGCAAGCCCTCGGCTGCGATACCGTCGAGCTGCGTCAGGCCGCCGATCTTAACCGTCCCTTCGACGGCGTGGTGCTCCCCGGCGGCGAGTCCACCGTGCAGGCGAAGCTGCTGCGCGATCTGAGGATGTTCGAGCCGATGCGCCAGCGCATCGCCGAGGGCCTTCCCGTCCTCGGCACCTGCGCCGGCCTCATCCTGTTGGCCGACCACTTCCGCACGCTGCCCGTCACCGTGCACCGCAACGCCTACGGCCGCCAACTCGGCAGCTTCCATGCCGAGGGCCGCTGGGAGGGCACCGGAGAAGCAGCGGAAACGTGCAGAACGGCCGACGCAAGCGGCACGCCCGGCACAACCCGCGCGGGCGACGATTCGGGCATCTCTCCCTCACCCCCGCTCGAGTCCGTCCCCCTCACTTTCATCCGCGCCCCACGCATCGAAGCTGTCGGCCCTTCGATCACGCCCCTGGTCACTCTGAATGGCACGCCGGTGGCCGTGCGCCACCGCAACCAAATCGCCGCCGCCTTCCATCCAGAACTTGACTCCGACAACCGCCTCTACGAGACATTCCTCGCATTAACGGCAGCCCCAGGCTGATCGATAAACTATACCCATCGACCGTGGCCTTAATTCTAGAGATTTATATGCGTTTTCAAGCAAATCGGATGCTTTTGGCCAGAAAACGGAAGATCTATAAACGATTCAGGCAAAAGCGCATAGACATCTCCTCGATTTTGGCCAAAAAATGCCCCAGTAGGCGCGGAAGAGGTCTATTTTGCTTATACATCTTGGCTTTCTTGACCAAAAACCGGGCTACTGATTCCGGAAAGCCGCAATGCGCGGGCTCAATCGCCCAGAACCGGCCTCTCGGCAGTCGAGCTCGTCTTCGCCCGAGCAGCCACATCGCCATCCGTCGTGCCCGCCCCCACTGCTTCCTCCGCACTCTCCTCGGGAAATGCCTCGTCGTAGGGCGGATCGTCCTCACGACGCACGAACTCGTACAGCAGGCGCCGCGTAGCGGGCAACTCTTTCTTCTTCAGCTGGTGCTCCCACAGCACCAGCACCTGCCAGCCCATTTCCTGAAGCGCAGCCAGATTGCGCTCGTCACGCTCGCGGTTGCGGGCGAACTTCGCCTCCCAGTAGTCCACATTCTTCTTGGGCACCGACAAATTGCACACCGGGCACCGATGCCAGAAACATCCCCGAATCTCAATAGCCAGCTTACGGCCCACGAACACCACGTCCGGATGCCCCGGCACCTTCTTCCAATCACAGCGGTAACCGGGAAAGCCCATCTCACGCAGCATGCGGCGCACTTGTATCTCAGGCTTGGTATCGCGACGCTTGTTCCCCTGCATCGACTTGCGCGTGGCGGTGCTCACCACGCCGAAATCGTAACGGCCCTTCTCGGGCGACACTGTGATCTTCGCTTCCATGGGCCCCATTATACGCGCCCGGCCGCACACCACCAGCCACCAGGCCGCGACAATGCGCATTTCGGCCGCAGCGCGCCGCGCCCACGCCCCCGCAGGCAAGTCCTGCAATTGCGGAAACCCATTACCGCAGATAGGCGCGACGTGCTACCATGTCCCCATCGTCAAACGAGAGGAGTTTCCATGATCCCCAAGATGCGCCGCCACAAGCAGCAACTGCCCGCCGATGAGTGTGAAGCCATTCTGCGCGCGGCTACCTACGGCGTTCTGGGAACGGGCGGCACCAACGACATCCCTTACGCCGTGCCCCTCAGCTTCGCTTATCTGTCCACGTCGGACAAAGCCGCCGAAGCCCCCGCGGGACGCATCTACCTGCACTGCGCCACCACCGGCCACAAGCTGGACGCCCTGGCCGAGAACCCGCGGGTGTGCCTCACAGTGGTGGCCCAGAGCGAGCCGGTGCCCGAGAAACTCACTGATCGCTTCCGTTCGGTAATGGCCTTCGGAAGCGCCCGCATCGTGGAAGACGAGGACGAGAAGTGCCTGGGGCTCGTCGCCCTCGGCGATAAATACGCCCCCGGCATGCCCGACGTGGTAAACGAGGAAATCGCCAGCACCATGCACCGCACCTGCGTCATCGCCATCGACGTGCAGCACATCACCGGCAAAGAGGGCCTGGAGCTGCTGCGCGAGCGCGCGAACTAACCGCACAGAAAGCAGAGGCCGCCTCCGCCATCGCGGAAAGCGGCCTCTTCCTCGAAGAGTGGCTGGAAGAATACCTCAGCCAAGACAACGGATAAAGGAGCCGCGGGGTGTTCTGACCGAGCGAGTTCCGCAGCGACGAGAACAGCCCAGCGGGCCGTTCTCCAAAGCGAGGACTGTCTGAGCACGGCGCCCCGCCCCGCAGCCGGAACCGGCCGGCAGAAATCGCCGGCCGGAGTTCCGTCCTACAGCATCCAGGGCTGAACGATGGTAATGGGCACGGCAGCGCTCACGATCATCAGACGCAGCACGAAGCCGCCGATCAGCACGCCTGCATCCGACAGGGCGCTCACCATCTGCCCGGTACGCGACGTTTCCAGCTCGTGGCTGGCAATCCACAGCATCCAGCATTCCAGCACCGTGGGCAGCACCAGACCCACCACGATGAACAGCAGCCAGAACGCCACAGCCCAACGGCCCATCAGCAGCGTGGCCACGCTCTCCCAGCCGGCCGGGCTAGGATTGGCCGACGTGATGAACAGCAGGGCCGCCACCAGCACCAGCTCCACCACCGGCAGCCAGAAATGGAACTTCTTCATCACCGTCACGCGGTTGAACTCGGCGGGATACGCGAACACGCCCGCCAGCAGCACCGCTGCCATGCCCGTCGACACCGCCGACACCAGGAACAGGATGGGCAAAAGTGCGGTGTTCCACAGCGGGAAGCCCTGGCACACACCCAGCAAGCAGCCGGTGTACACGGCCACAGCCAAGCCCATTACCATGCCCGTCACATCCAACCACGCCGGAATGTCCTTGCGCATCAGGTCGAGCACCAGCACCACCAGGGCCACCACCACGAATATCGCCAGGAACACCACACCCCAAGTCATCACCGACCCGAAGTTCGTCAGCAGCAACGCGAAGCGCAGCGGGTGCTGGAAGCCGGCAGCCGCATCGAACATCAGCAGGCACAGGCCGATAATCACCACCACCGGCGCGATGATGCGCCCAATGCGCATGAGGCCGGGGCAGTCGGGGTGGCGGAAGCGGATGAACACCGCCGTGACGAACGCGCCACCACCCAAGCCGGCCAAGAAGAGGTACCACGCGATGATGGCTCCCCAAATAGGTTCGTAGGTCATCTCAATCACCTCACGTAATAGACTTTGGCACGGGTCAGATCATCGGCGATGGGGCGCGCATGCTTCTCCACAATGGCCCGGGACACCTCGGAATCGGGATCGTCCAAATCGCCGAAGATGCGGGCATGGGTGGGGCAGGCATCCACACAGGTGCAGGAGGTGGCGCCCTTTTCGGTGTGCACCACGCAGAAGCGACACTTGTCCACGGCACCGGTCTTGGAATTGCGCACGCGCACCTGGTAGGGGCACGCGCTCATGCAGTACAGGCAGCCGATGCAACGGCCCTGATCCACCGACACGATGCCGTCGGCGCCTACATGGGCAGCGCCCGTGGGGCACACGCTGGCGCAGGGCGCGTCCTCGCAGTGCATGCATTGCAAAGGCACCGTCTCCACCCGCGTGTTCGGGTACGTGCCGGTCTCAGCGCGCTCGTAGCGAATGAAGTCCTCATCGGGCTCCAGATTGTTCTGCCGCTGACACGCGGTGCGGCAGGCAGAGCAGCCCACGCACTTCGTCGTGTCGATGAGCATTCCATAGCGGGTCATCATGCACCTGCCTTTCCGATGGTTACCATCGTCTCTTGGAGCAGCGGCGCGCCGTAGCCCGGCTCAAGCTGGAAGGTGGCGAAGGACGCCTGACGCGCACCGCGGCCGGTGGCGTTCGTCTGCTCGTCTTCCTGCACGCCGTAGTGCGCGGCCAAATACAGCGAGGCCGGCTCGATCAGCTCGGTCACGTGCACGTTCACCGGTGCCGAATAGTACTCGTTCTCGACAATCGCCTTGTCGCCCTCAGCCAATCCGGCGTCGGCGGCCACATCAGCGTTCACCCACACCTCGTCCAGAGCGTACTGTTCGGCGATGGCGGCCAAAGGCGCGGCGTTTACCGTCACCGTGGCGGCCTGGGTGGCCTCATTGCCCGTGGTCAGGCGGTAGAAGCCGTAGCCCACCGCGGCAGGAGCCACCTCGGGCTCCACCCACACGGGCATTTCGGGAAGGTCGGCCTGGGCGCAGGCGGCCGAAGCGCACTCCACCTTGCCCGAAGCTGTGGGCCACGCAACGGGTACGGCTAAGGCCGACCCCAGCGACGAGGCGCCCACGGCCAGCGCGCCCTCGTACGTGCAGCCGCAAGCCTCGCAGGCCGCCGCAGCAGCATCTTCCACGGAGAAGGCAAACGCATTGCCCACACCGGCTGCCGCCGCGACGCCGCACGCGATCTCGGCAACCGACCGGGCGTTCTCAACCTGGGGCTCCACCACCGCGCCCGACACCTTCAGCACCGGGTGCACGGCCCCGCTCACTGTGGGCAGCTGGGCGCTCTCGGCCCACACCTTCTCGGGCAGCACGTAGGTGCACGCCCGAGCCGTCTCGGTCATCTGCGGGGTAATGGCCACCGACAGCGTACAGGCCTCAACGGCCTCGCGCACGAAGTCGGTGTCGGGATACTCGGCTACCACGTTGGCGTTCACCAGGAACAGTCCATCGATGACGCCCTCGTGGGCCAGGCGCATCGCCTCGGCGGCCGAGCCCTGCACGGCCAGCGGATACGCCTCGGCCGTCACATCGACGGCCGTCACGGCAAGGGGCGCGAACTCCGTGGCGCTCCAGTCGATGGTCGGCACACCCACATAAGCGCCGCCCGGCATGTTCCAGCATCCCAGCAGCGTGTTCGTCAGCGCCGTGGCGCGGGCCAGCTCGCCGGTGTTGCCGTAGGCGCCCCCGAACAGCGCCATCCACGACACATCCACACACGCGGCCGGAGCGGCGGCAATCAGGTCGTCGGCCACCGAGCGAATGCGATCGGCGCCCAGCCCCGTTACCGTGGCCGCCCAATCGGGGGTGTAGTCGGCCAGGGCCGTCTTCCAGGCATCCAGACCCTCCATCATGGCGGCAGCCTCGGCCGTCACGGCATCGCGCTCGACGATCACCTGGGCCACAGCCAGCACGAAGGCCAGCTCGGTGCCGGCATGCACCGGCAGCCACTCGGTGGCCACCGACGACGAGGCAGGCATGCGGGAATCTACCATCACGATCTTCGCGCCGGCGGCACGAGCCTCTTCCAAGCCGGCGATGGTGCCGGGATCGGGCATCTCAACGGTGCTCGCACCCAGGATCACCACCATCTTGGCACGGGAGTAATCCACCTCGTAGGAGGTAAACCCGATAGCCTGGGCCAGCCCCGAGGCCACCGAACCGGAAGCCGTCGTAGCGTTCACATATACGTTGGCGCTGCCGAGCGCGTTCATAAGGCGCTCCATATACCAATCGGCCGTCGAGGTGCCGCAGGAAACGGCGGCCAGAGCCGAGGGACCCTTCTGGGCCTCCACATCGGATACTGCCTTGCCGATTTCGGCCAGGGCCACATCCCACGGAATGGCTTCGAAGGTACCGTTCTCGGTGCGGCGCAGCGGATCGGTCAAACGATCGGCAGCTGTCGCCTCCGTGGCCATGCCGAAGCCACGGGCGCACAGGGTGCCGGCTGAGGCCGGATCGGCCGTGTTCCCCACGACCTTATCGATGGCCCCATCAACGGTGTAGGCAGCATAGCTGCACTGTTTGGGACAGGCGGTGCACTGCGTGTTGACCACTTCGGCCGCATGGGCCTCATCAACCGCAGGGCTCGCCGCGCAACCGGTCAGCGCCGCCCCGGATGCCGCCAAAGCAGCTCCCGCAGCGCTGGCGGCCACGAAGGTCCGCCTGGTTATTGGCTGAGTCATTGCTCTATCCTCTCAATCGAAGGCAACGGGTGAAACAGACGCGGCAAGCGTCCTAGGCTTCCACAATAGTGGTCGTGGAAACCACACCCTGGTCGATGGCCTTCTGCGCGATGTCTTCCCAATCGATGAACTTGATAGCACCGTTGGGGCACTGCTCGGCGCATCGTCCGCACGACACGCACTTGGTGGAGGTGCCGGTCTGGGCGTTCACCTGGGGCATACCCCACGGACAGGCCGCCGAGCACATTCCGCAGCCGATGCACGCCTCCTCATCGACCACGCGGGCGCCCGTCTCCTCGTCGGCGGAGATAGCGTGCACCGGGCAGTACTTCGCGCACTGCGGGTCGGCGCACTGCTTGCAGGACTGCACGGTGAACTGGCAGTTGCCGAAGATGCCATCGTTCGTGTCCACACCGGAACCGAAATTGTAGTTGTCCCACACGCGCACACGGGCGATGGACTGCTGGGTCGCGCCGTCGTTCTTCAGGGTACACATCATCTCGCAGCGCTGGCAGCCGGAGCAGCGAGCGCGGTCGGTGACGATCATTTTCGCAGGAGTGGTGCGCAGCTCGATACGGCCGGAGGCGATGGACTGAGTCGTCACGCCCCACGAGGCCAGCACGCCGCCGACCACAAGGCCGGCCACACCGCAGCCCGTCATGGCCAGCACGGTGCGTCGGGTAAAGAACGGCTGCTTCTTCTCGACCGGCACAGAGCCGGACCCGTCAGCCGCAGGGGTGGTCGCAGCCGGCGGCTGCTCAGTGACCACGGTTTCGTTTTTCTGGGTGTCAGACATTTGAACTCCCCCTTGTAACTGGTGCTTGTCTCAGAGAGAACTCAAGATCGCGACGCCGCGCAACAGTGAGGATCATAATCAGGAATGGAGAAGCCGTGTACCCTCTTTCAGGGGCATTACCGAATGTTTTTCCGCTGTTCAACGGGACGATTCCGCACCGTTGTCGTTCCGTTGAAAAGCCTCCCCTCATTCAGGGGAACCGAACCTTTCCCCTCATATATATACTAAGCGCAACGATTACTCCAGATCGCTGGCGCGTGCCGCGCAACACGAGTACACGAAGAGATTTGGAGCTTCATCATGGCTGATTCAAAACTGGATCCCGGCAAGTCCTACGGCTGGACCGGCAAGATCCTCCGCGTCAACCTGACCGACGGAACCGTCTCGGTAACCCCGACCGACCCCTATAAAGAATACCTGGGCGGTATGGGCATCGCCAACAAGATCATGTACGACGAGGTTGCCCCGGGCACCGATCCGCTCTCGCCCGAGAACAAGGTCGTCTTCGCCGTGGGCCCGCTGACGGCCACCGGCGTGCCCCTGGCCGGACGAACCACCATCGCGTCGCTTTCCACCTACACCAAGGACCATCAGGTGGTGGACGCCCACACCGGCGGCATGATCGGCGCCGCCATCAAGAAGGCCGGCTGGGACGCCATCATCATCGAGGGCGCCTCCGATACGCCCGTCTACCTCATGATCGACGATGACGACGTTCAGATCAAGCCCGCCGACAAGTACTGGGGCCTGGGTACCCGCGCCACCACCGAGGCGCTCTCGCGCAAGGAGGGCACCGACTTCTGCGTGGCCACCATCGGCCCCGCCGGCGAGAACCTGCTGCCCTACGCCTGCATCATCAACTCCCGCAACCACTCCGCCGGCGCCGGCACCGCCTCGGTGCTCGGCTCCAAGAAGCTGAAGGCGCTCGTGGTGCGCGGCACCCAGCCCATCTACGTGGCCGACCCGCAGGCCGTGGCCGACCTGTCCGACTACATGCTGCGCGAGATCGTGGGCTCCAACAACAACCATGTGGTGCCCTCCACCCAGCAGGAGTGGGCCGAGTACTTCGACAAGGGCTCCCGTTGGACCGCGCAGAAGGGCCTCACCTGGGCGCTCGCCGAGGGCGGTCCCATCGAGACCGGCGAGCCGAAGCCCGGCGAGATCAACACCGTGGGCTACCGCTGCATGAAGTCCTTCAAGGACGAGGGCCCCGAGGCCGAGAAGTACACCATTAAGATGGACGGCTGCCACAGCTGCCCCATCCACTGCTACTCCGACATGCGCGTGCCGGCAAGCGCGGCCAACGGCGGCTACGAGATCACCGGCAACACCTGCGTGCCGAACTTCCCGTTCACCAACTACATGATCGGCATCCTGGGCGACAAAACCCCGGTTAAGGCCGCCAGCGAGGACGCCCTCGTGTGGGACCAGGTGACCGGCTCGGTGATGGACGATTTGGGCCTGTGGTGCAACTACGGCCAGATCTACCGCGACATCGCCCACTGCTACGCCGCCGGCGTGTTCGAGCGTGTGCTGCCCGCCGAGGAGTACGCCGCCTTCGACTGGACCAAGTTCCAGAACAACGACCCCTCCATCATGGCCGAGCTGCTGACCAAGATCGCCCAGAACGATTCCGAGCTGGCCTACGTGGGCTACGGCCCGCTCGTGTGGACCGACCGCTGGGACGACGCCGTATGGAACGACACCGTGGCCTCCTGCATCATCAACCCGCGCGGCTGGCCGGTGCACCACGCCCACGAGTGCTTCGGGCAGGTGGGCCTGCTGTACAACATGGTGTTCAACCGCGACGACATGATCCACTCCGCCGTGAACTTCCAGGGCTGCGGTCTGCCCTTCGAGCTGAAGCAGCAGATCGCCGCCGAGGTGTGGGGCGACGCGAGCGCCATCGACCCGGACAAGAACTACACCCCCATGAACGAGTACAAGGCCAACTTCGCCTGGTGGTCGGTGGTCACCGACGTGCTGCACGACTCGCTCACGCTGTGCAACTGGGTGTGGCCCATGACCATGTCCCCCACGGCCGCCCGCGACTACCGCGGCGATTTGGACCTGGAAGCCAAGTTCATGAAGGCCGTCACCGGCGAGGACGTGACCACCGAGGACCTGTACAAGATGGGTGCGAAGATCACCACCCTGCAGCGTGCGAACACCGCCCGCGGCATGACCGACGCCAGCGGCAACATGGGCACCAACGACTTCCGCGGCGTGCACGACGTGGTGACCGAGTGGCCCTTCACCCAGGATCCCGACATCCCCGTGTTCACCGAGGGCACCATCAAGATGGACAAGGACGACTTCCAGACCGGCCTGACCATGATGTACGAGTGCTTCGGCTGGGATCCGGAACTCGGCTGCCCCACCGCCGAGTGCCTGGACTACTACGAAATGGGCGACGTGAAGGAAGACCTGGCCGCCCTGGGCCTGCTGCCCGACGCCTAGGAGGAACCCCGCGGCCCCGAGCGCGCGCCCGGGGCCCCTTCCCCATGAGAGCTCCGAAGAGCTCCCCCTTCGTGCAAGGGCCCCGCGCCAACCGGTGCGGGGCCCTTCTTCATGGGTATCAAACCCGCCACTTTTGCCAATCTCTGCAAGCGCATTCGCCAAAACACAGGGGTTTGGTACCCACAGCTCGCGTTTTCTGAAAAACCGACCTGGGCTTTTACTAACTCCAGATACCAAACCCCCACTTTTTGGAGTACCAAACCGCACCTTCTTGCCAACAAGAATGGAGGATCCCCGCGTCCTCCTGAGCGAGCGGAAGTGCCCCCGTCTTCCCGAGCGAGCGAAGCGAGCCGAAGGATCTTCGCCTACACGTTGCGGCGACGCTCCACGGCGTCCCATTCGGCCAGAGAGTGGGCGCGCACAGGACTCAGGTACGTGGTGGAATAGAAGTACACATCGCCGTTGGAGGCCTCCGTGCGCTCAATGTCGTCGGCACGGCCCTGGGCGCGCGCCTCGGTAAAGGCAGCCTCCACGGCCTCGGCGCTCAGGCGGAAGGGGTCGTTGGCCAAGTTCGCGCGGGCCATGGGCCGCGGGTACACCGATGATTCCTCGCGCACACATTCCACGAAGGTGGCCACAGGATCGTCCTCGGCAGCCAGAAACGACCAGCGCGCGTAAGCGTCGGTCATGGCGGAGGCATCGTAGAGATAGTAGCCGGTGGCGCCCATGAGCAGGCGGATGTTCTTGCAGTCGTAGGGAAGAGGATCGCACTCGTCGCTCGCCTCGGTCGGGGGCACCGGGTACCCTGATTCGCTCAGACAGTCCTCGCTCTGCGAAACAGCCCACTGGGCTGTTTCGTTCGCTGCGGAACTCGCTCGGTCAGGGCACCCGGTGCCCCCTCTGAGCTCTTCCGTTGCTGAAAAATCAACCAGGGATTCGAGCTCATTCGCTGGTTCCTCCTTCGCGGGGGCAGCCTGGTGCTTGAAGGGGGAGGCGCCGACGCAGCGGCCGTTGGAGGACGAGAAGGCCGAGTGCACATGCTTGTTCGCGGGACGGAGCGCCTGCGCCAAGCCCTCCCCGGCTTCCACAGTTCCCTCGGGCACGGGCTCGCCGTACTCCATGAGGACGTCGTACACGGCCATCTCCAAGTCCTCGGCAGTCATCGCCGGGGGCACCAGGCCCGCCGCCTCCCACTCGCACGGCTGTGCCAGGTGGCTCTCGCGTGTGGCCTGGCGCACGGCGTCCATCACCAGGGCGATGGCAGCGTCGCGCTGCTCGTCCTCAGACGCCTCCGCGTCAAACAGAGGTGCGGCAGCCTCCACCGCCGCCTCCCCGTGGGGCAGCTCGTCCGACACGTCCTCGCCGGCAGCCTGGGCCTCCGCGAGTGCGACCACCGCTGCTCGAATCTCGTCTTCCTCGCGCATGGCGCTCACCTCCTGCCGAAGCACCCGCTCTGCGCGGCGCTCCGCATTTGAACCTCTAATCCTCCAGCGACTTCATCAGAAGGTCGTTGCGCGTGTCGCGCAGCGAGCAGTGCTCGCACATCAGGCAGTCCACCCCGTAGGGGCTGCACGGCACCGCCTCATCCAGCACGGCCAGGTCGGCCCCTTCCCGCACCAGGAAGTCGCCCACCAGGGCCCGCACGGCCTCAACGGAAAACGTCAGCGTGTTCGCCTTGCCCGTCGGCACACCGCCCACGGCCGCGCGCACCTCGTTCGCCGTAAGCGCCAGGGCCTCGTCCAGCCTACGCCCCTCGATGAGCGAGCAGGTCACGCTGGCACAGCCCGTCATGGCCAGGCACCCCCGCGTCTTGAAACCGGCCGCCTCTATCACGCGCGTCTTGGGGTTCACGCGGGCAAACAGTCGGAAGGCCACCTCGCCGCGTTTCGACTTGCCCACCATGGCCTGGGCGTTCATTCCCTCAGGGCGTCCTCCGTTGCGGTAGTCGGCCACAATGGACAGCAGCTTGTCGGAATAGCCCTCCACCTCGTCCATCGATTCGGTCTGATAGGCGTCAGCCGTGCGCAGCAGCACGCGCGTCGGCGGCTCATGGTATATATCCCGTTCGCTCATAGGAACCCTCCTCGAAAACTCGGAAACGATGCGAGCGCGCCACACCTTGGGCAGCCGCGCCGCTTAGCTCTCTGACTGCATCCAGCCTACCATGACCTTTTCGCGCAGATTACCCTCTTTCAGGCGATGTCATTTTGCAGATACGTAACAAGGTGCCACGCCCTCGCATTGCGGGGCGAGAAGAACTATCATGGAGTCAATACGTCATGATTTTCACGCAGTCCGCCACGGATTGCGTTTGCTGCAGGGGGAAGGGACATCATGGGCGCTATGCTCGCCGGGCTCATCTCACGCTTGAAAACATTCTGGCCCATGCTCGTGGGCATCGCTTGCGCACGCACAGCCCTCGTCGTTGCCTGCTACGGCAGCTACACCGCCACCGACGATGGCATCTTCACCGATGGTGCCATGCTCATTACCTGCCTCATCTTCGCCGTGTCACTACTTGTCCTTGCACGAACGAATCGCGTTCTCAGCGATACCGCGGTGCAATGGATGCTCGTCGGCAGCACGGTGCTGGCCGCGGCAGCCACCGCCGCCCTCGCGCTGCTCGACAGCACCGACCCCACGCTCACCGGCGTCGCCTTCGCGCTCAGCGTCGTCAGCACCTTGGCGTTGTCGCTCTGTATGTTCTACTGGCTGCGCTGCCTGCGTGGCACCGATGAGGTTACTGCCGCCCTTTTCGTGTTCTGCGCGTTCATCGTCAGCGTGGCCATCGTCTACCCGCTCGGGTATCTGCCCCCGTTAGTCCAGAACATTATCGGCACCGCGCTCGTTCTCGCACAGCTGGCGTTGGTGGGGCCGGCGTCGTTGCGCGACGGGCTGGCGGCGAGCCGCGCCCACCGCCGCGCGCGCACCTTCTTCACCTTTGCCCGCAGCCACATTCAAGACGGCCGCTTCCTCGTCGCCTGCGCCGCCGGCATGGGATTGCTCAGCTTCGTGGACGGCTTCCTGCGCGGCTATCCCGACGGCCTGCCCATCGCCTTCACCGCCCCCACGCGCCTGGCCTACGCGCTTTCGGCCATCGCCGTATGCGCCCTGCTTGCCTTCCTTGTGGTGCGCCGGCGCGAACGCGTGATGACCGTGGGCATCTTCGTCGCCATGCAGGTGCTGGCCGCCGGCGCGTTGGTGCTGTTCGGCGCCTTCCCCTTCCATTGGGAAATCGGCGCCGTGCTGGTAAACACGCTGAACATCGTCATCTGCGCTTACTGCTGGTACGTCATCATCGCCTTCACCAGCTTCGGCAGGCGCGACCCCTACTTCTACGCCATGGGCGGCTGGGTCATCTGCTTCGGCGCCCGGTCGGTGGCGCGCATGCTGCTTCTGGGCGTGTATCCGCTGACAGGCAACGATCTGCTCATCAACTCGGTGCTGGGAGCGCTCATTCTGCTGTCGGCCCAAGTGGTGCTGGTGCAGTTCCTGCTCGCCGAGCATCGCGAGGGCACCACGGCGGCCGAGAAACGCGACGCCCAGGTAGAAGCGGAGCTGCAGCAAGCCGAGGAACAGGTGGCGCGCACCCAGCAGGCTCTTGCCGAAGCCGAGGCGGCGCTCGGAGCCATCACGCGCGACGCCGCCGAGCACGAGGCCGCCCGCGTGGCTAAGGCTGTGGCCGCCGTGCAGGAAGCCGCCTTCGAAGCCGTTGCAGCCGCCCAAGCCCAGCGCTGCGTGCGATGCACCGAGGGCTGCTCGCCCGAGCACCCCCTTCCGCAGAACCTGCGTGCGGCCGGCGGCGCAACGGCTGCCACCAGCAGCCATACCGGCGATTCCCCCTCGGCCGGCGCCCCCGCCGCGGCCAAGCCCATCGGCATGTCGCCCCTTACCGGCTCGGCCCGCGCAACGTCGTCCGAGGCCCCCGCTGCCCCCATGATCAGCGAATCGCTGCACGAACGAGTGCGCGCCATGGGCGAGCAGTTCCTGCTCACCGACCGCGAGGTGGACGTGCTCACGTTCTACGCCCTCGGGTACACGCAGAAAAAGGTGGCCGAAGAGCTGAGCATCACCCCTGCCACCGCCCACAGCCACATCAAGCGCATCTACGGCAAGTGCGGTCTGCACTCCCGCCAGGAAATCCTCGAGTACCTGGCCAACTACGGAAGCTGAGGCAGAACATGGAAGAGAAGCGCCCCCGCGCCAAAACCCCGCACGATCCCGCAACGCCGCCGACGCAATCCGCAAGCGAGCTCAAGGGCGCCGCGCTTTACCTGCGCTGGCTCGGCATGCTCTGCACCGTGATGGCCCTCTTCTGCCTGGGCGTATTCGCCATCGGCTACAAGGAGCCCAGCTTCGGCCGCATCGCCACCCTGATCGCCCTCGCCGTCGCCGCCATCATCTGCCTGTGGTTTTCGAAACGGAAATCGCGGTCGTAGTAGCTACTCCCCGTAGCTTTCCTTCAGCGCCTTGAAGGCTGGCATGGCGCGCTCGATGGTGTCGCGGGCGATGCAATAGGACAGGCGCACCCAGCCGCCTACGCCGAAGCTGTCCGAAGGCACAATCAAGAGCTCAAACTGCTTGGCCCGGTCCGAGAACGCCTGGGCATCCTCCTCCAATGCACGCACCCACAGGTAGAACGCCCCGTCGGGCTCCACGTATTCGTAGCCCAGGGCGGAAAGCCCCTCGGTAAGGATCGCGCGGTTCTCCGCATAGGCGGCCACATCCGACGGCTCGTTCACGCAGCGCGCCGCCACCCGCTGCAGCATCACCGGCGCGCACACGTAGCCGAGCGCGCGACCCGCGCCGGCCACGGCCACCGCCACGGCCTGGGCGTCATCGGCAGAATCGGATACGTACACCCAACCGATGCGCTCGCCCGGCAGCGAGAGCGCCTTGGAATAGGAGTAGCACACAATAGTACGATCGTAGATGCTCGGCACCCACGGCACCTCGATGCCGTAGGTAATCTCGCGATAAGGCTCGTCGCTGATCAGGTACAGCGGACGTCCCAGCTCGGCCTCCTTGGCGCGCAGCAGATCAGCCAGGGCCCCCAGGCTCTCGCGCGTGTACACCGCGCCCACGGGGTTGTTCGGCGTGTTGATAATCACAGCGCTCGTGCGCGGGCCGATGGCGGCGGCCAAGGCGTCAATATCGGGCTGAAAGCTGGGTTGCGCGGCCGGCACTTCCACGATCGTGCAGCCCGCCGCCTCTATCCACGTGCGGTATTCCGGGAAGTAGGGAGCGATCACCACCACCTCATCGCCCGGCTCGGTCACCGCCGCAATGGATGCCGCCAGCGCGGCAGCGGCCCCGGCGGTCAGGTACACCTGATCGGCCGTCGCCTGCACCCCGTAGCGTTCGGCAATGGATGCGGCCACGGCCTGGCGCACCTCGGGCAGTCCCGCCGCCGGAGAATAGGCGTGCAGCGCCACCGGATCGGTGTCCAGCAGCTCGACCAGCGTATCGCGCACAACCGCCGGCGCGGGCACCGAGGGATTCCCGATAGAGAAATCGAACACGTTCTCGGCACCGATAGCCGCCTTACGCGCCAGCCCATAGGCGAACAGCTCGCGGATGGCGCTCGGCTCGTCGCCCAGCCCGTACATGGCCTCGTTGATCATGAAAGCTCCTTTCACCCGGCCGGCACGCCGGGTACGGCCGTCGCCCCGCGCTCCCGAGCCGCAGCGCGCCCAGTGCCGGCGCGCACGCTCTTCCTTTTCCGCTAGGATACTACAGCGCGCCCCTGGGCCAAGGTGGCTTCCGCCGAATCGACCACGGCGGCCCCTAGCTGGACGATCTTCTCGCGCAGATCGGGATGGGCGCGGAACACGAAGGCCCGGCCCTCCTGCTCGCGCACCAAATACCCCTCGCGCTCCAGCCCCAGGAAATCGGCCCGCGCCGTTCCGTAGGCGATGCGGAAGGTGCGCTGGTGCGGCGCGATGCGCAAAATAGCCCCGGGCTCGCGGCACAGAGCCGCCAAAATGGACTTCTGCCGCGGATTGATATGCGATTCGAAAATGCGCTCGATCTGCTCGTTCAGCTGCTCCAGATAGGTGATGGACACCGCCAGCCGCTCCAACTCGCGCAGGTAAAGCCGCACATTCATCTCGAAATAGGGGGTGAAATCGAAGCCGAAACCGTAGTCGGTGGACCAGTGCTCGAACACCGCCCGGTAACGAGCCTCGTCCACCGGCGCATCCTCCAGACCGGGGTCGAAGCCCTCGGGCAGCCAGCTGAGCACCGGCAGCCCCCACTTCAGGGCCAGAATGTTCCGCAGCAACAGCCCCACCAGCACATTCAGGCGCGGCAGCACGTTGAAGTGACGGAAGAACCAGCTGATGTTGATGATGCGCAGCACCGGTCCGAAGCGCATGTCGTCGCCCTCTTCCCGCGCACGCTGGCATACCAGATCCATCAGCACCTGCGAATGCGGCGGGGCCATGCGCGCATCCAGAGGCGCCAGGGGCCGCTCGGGCAAGGCGGCGGCATCCACTCCCTCGATCAGCCCGTAGTACAGATTCTCGATCAGCCCGTGGGTCACCTCGCGCCGCGCGAAGTTGTCGCATTCGTTCGACAGGCGAAAGTAGTTGGCGATAAGCTGGTCGATGGGACCGGCCGGCGCGGCGCCCGTGAACAGCTCGTGCACGCGGTCCTCGTTCGCCGTTATGCCCTCGGCCCGCAAGCCACCCACCAGCGTGCGCTCAATGAACCG
Organism: Adlercreutzia wanghongyangiae; assembly: GCF_035989245.1. Taxonomy (NCBI): domain Bacteria; kingdom Bacillati; phylum Actinomycetota; class Coriobacteriia; order Eggerthellales; family Eggerthellaceae; genus Adlercreutzia; species Adlercreutzia wanghongyangiae. The sequence goes on from NZ_JAYMFF010000014.1 coordinate 181,985, forward strand.
CGTTACGAACGGCGAGCCCTGCATATCGCGCAGCGAGCGTTCCAGCGACGACTCTATCTTCGTGCGCACTTCCAGCATCTCGGCATTGAACGACAGCGAGCTGGTGGTAACCATCCACATGTCGGCTTCACGCTCTGGATCATCGGGAATGAACACGGCCGCCTGTTTGCGAATGGCGATGAGAATGCGCCAGATATCTTCCTTGGAATATCCGTCGGGCAAGGTGAAGTTATCCAGATCGTCGAACAGCAGAATGCCCACATCCACCGCCGTGCGCAACTCGTAGAACACCGGATGGCACATGAAATCAACGACCTCGTCCACCGCCAGGGGCGATCGCTTCCCCGTCTTTGCCACAGCGTCCCTCCTCTGCTCCGCAACACCTCGGCACCTCGAAGAGGCACCTGTCACCTTTCGCCAATTCTATTATCAGCTTTTGTCTTAGTAAATATCAAAAACTAATCTTATTACTATCAACAATTGTCTTGCTTACTATTAAATATTTAGATATTGATAGCAATGAGCTCCAAGCGTATAGTAAAGTCATCGAAGCGAACACCCCGTGAAGGAGGCCCGAAATGAGCGACTGGCCCGTTATCATCCGCTAACACGCAGGGCGCCAACCGCCCGCCAACATTGTTCCTGTGCTATTCCCACAGGGAATCTGAAGTGAGAACCCCGCCGCAAGCCCTTAACCACGCGACGGGGTTTCTTGCGTCTGCCCCCTTGGCTCCACTCCTCCGTTCGTCTCTGTTCATTCGATCTCGTAAGACTCCGCAAGATCGATCAATTCTTGCTGCGAATGCACGCCGAGTTTGGCGTAAATATTCTTGGTGTGAAAGCGCGCCGTATTCAAGGAAATGACCAGCTTTTCGCGGATGATGCCCACCGTTCGTCCTTGGGCAAGCAGAGCAAACACCTCGGTCTCTCGCGGAGTAAGGCCATATTCAACAGCCACCGAGGCATACCGCGCATCCCTACCGTCGTCTCGCCCGTCCGCATCCGCGCTCTTTTCCGCCGCACCATCACTCGGGGCCTTCGCCCACCCAGAGGAGCGGCCATCCAACGGTTCTTCCTCTCCATCCGCCATCGAGGAGACAGTTGTGTCGCCCTCCCCACCGAGGCTCTTTCCCCCGTCAAAAGCGCGCAAGGGCTCCGGTATTCGTATAGAGCCGATGATCTCGACGAAACTCACGTTTTTCAGCACAAGAAAGCAGAAGGTGATGAACACGAGCGCACTCGCAAAACTTGCCCACACGAGCGCCAACTCGGTCCAACCCAGCAGTTCCATGGCGCTATTGCCGAGCACGGCGCCCACTCCCACCCCCGACCAATAGAGAGCCAACATAAGGGCAGCGGTCGGCAGCGCCGTCACCCGATTTCGACCGGCGATACTGCCCACAAGCAGTACGAGCAGCAGATTAAAGCACGATGCCCCCGCCTCGATGAGCGTGTTCGACACCGAGACAATACCGCCCGAAACAGCCTGATCGTTCGGCTGCAAAAACATACCCGCGATAATGAGCAGCGCGCACAAAGCGAACAGACCATCGGCATTGGGCATACTGCGGCGAGCAAGATACACCAGCAAAATCACTGCCAAAGGCATAAAGGTCAAAGGCAGTGCGGGAGCGTCGTTGAAGGGCCCTGGCAACGTTATCACCAAACCCTGCGCAACACTGAACACAAAGACCGTCACGAACAGTAAGTGATTTGCGGGCAGGAACGACTGGGGGTTAACCACCGCCATTTCCGCCTGAGGCTCCGATTTTCGGGCCTCGTGCAAAGGGCGCTTGGCAAGGGGCCACGCACAGAGGAGGAGAATCACGAAGCAGACGGCGTTCGCGGCCACGGCATAGGTTGCCCCAAGAGCGTTCGCCCATGGCTGCAGCAGATACGCCGTCAAGCACGCTCCCATAGCCACCGCAGGTCGACGCGTTGCCCCCAATTGCGCGAAAGCGACATAGGCGATAACGAACAGCCACGCCTCCGCCAAGGAGTCCAACAGCGAACCGACAAGCAGCAAACTTGGACTGGAGAGAACAAGGCCCTGACCATCCAGAAGCAAGTAGCCCGCCACCGCAGCAAGAGCCACCCCATTGAAAAGGCGGGGCCGCAAGTATATCGGACGATAACGAGCCACCGCCACCAGCACCGCCAGCACTCCTACGCCAAACAGCGTTGCCCATTCGCGCACCCAGGGATCAACGACGGCCACTGCGGGGTAAATGCTCCCGTTGGTGGCAAGAAAACTAAACAGGGCGCAGGCGAGAGCGACCGCTACGCGCACGGAAGGCCAAAGACTGTCCGGTGTGTCCTCACGCCGCCCCCGACTTTCTTGCTGCGTTTCATCCCCCATTTGTCCCGCCCCTTCCCTGCTTACCGTGTTCGGGAAATGCTACCACGATGCGTCCCATCACGCCCCACATTCTGAATGTGGGGCTCCCCTTCTTGTAATGAGGCGGCGTATATCGAAAAACCGTCCTCCCGATGTGGGGCGCTTCGAGCCGTGGGAGCCTATGGTTGCTGTCAGAGAAATATTCACCGTATGATCGCCCCCCAGGCGACCACGAAGAAGGAGGATCCGATCATGATCGACTCATCCGGACTTTCCCGCCGCGGCTTCCTGCAGGCCGGCATGATAGCCGGCGCCGGCGCGCTCGCGGCCGGGGCGCTTGCCGGCTGCGCGCCGCGCCCCCAACAGGCCCCGCACCCCGAAGCCACCTCCCAAGAGGCACGCGCCCACTGGCTCGGGGAAGAGCCCGTGGTGGCCGACGCCGACATCGTGGCCACCCGTGATACCGACTTCCTCATCATCGGCGCGGGTAACGCGGGCATGATGGCCGCCGGCACGGCCAGCGACTTGGGCCTCGATTTCATCGTGGCCGAGAAGGGCACGAGCGTCGGGGACACCCGCGAGTACGTAGGCGCCATCAACACGAAGTACAGCCTGGAAGTAGCCGATCCGGTCGACGAGATGAAGCTGCTGAACGAGCTGACGCGCTACGCATCGGGCCGCGTGGACCAGCGGGTCATCAAGATGTGGCTCAATGAGGGTCGCGAGATGATCGAGTGGATCACCCCCATCATGGAGGCCAACGGCAAGACGCTCGGCGTCACGCCCATGGAAGCCGACCACCCCGCAGGGGGCACCTACTACTTTGCTCCCACACTCGAGCACTTCTTCAATCCCACCTACGAGTACCCCATGCGCAACGACATCCTGGAATGGCATATTCAAGAGGCGGGCCACGAAGTCGACTACAACTACGACCTCGTGAAGCTCGACCACGACGGCAATCGCGTCACCGGTGCCGTGTTCAGCACGCCGGAGGGCCTCGTGCGCGTGAACGCCGCCAAGGGCACCCTGCTCGCCACGGGCGGCTATGCCGCGAACCCCGAGATGATCCGCGCGAATCTGCCACTCGTGCCAGCCTGCTGCACAGCGGCCAGCTACTCGCTGCGCTGCGACGGCTACGGTCTGCGCGCGGGCCTGTGGGCCGGCGGCGTGAAGGATGTGAACGGCGCGCCGGTGATCTTCGACCGCGGTGCGGTGCCGGCGGGCGTCGACTGCGGCTACGTGGTGGACGCCGACGGCACCGAGCACTTCCCCGGCACGCACTACCAGCTGAACATCGGCAGTCAACCCTTCCTGAAGGTGAACCGCAAAGGCGAGCGCTTCGTCAACGAGTCGCTGCCCTACGACACCCTGTGCAACGCTGCCAGCTACCAGCCCGGCGGCGTGTGGTGCCAGATCTTCGACGGCAACGCCGTGGACGACATCCTGCGCTTCGGCACCACGGGCTGCGCGGCCTACACCACCGCCTTCATGCAGATGGGCATGCCGCTGGACGACTTCATCGCCATGGACGGAGGCACCGGCCTTATGCAGAAGGCCGACTCCCTCGACGAGCTGGCCGACATGCTCGGCTTCGAAGGCGAGGACAAGCAGCGCCTCATGGACACCATCGCGCACTACAACGAGATCGTGGAATCGGGCACCGACACCGACTTCGGCAAGGAGCCGCACCGCCTCTCGAAGATCATTGAGCCGCCCTTCTACGGCTGCTGGTTCGGCGGCTCGCTGCTCACAACACTCGACGGTCTGCGCATCAACGAGGATATGCAGGTGATCACCGCCGACAACCAGGTGATCGAGGGCCTGTACGCCGCCGGCGACGTCTCCGGGTGCTTCTACTCCGACAACTACCCCGAGTACATCGTGGCCTGCGCCTGCGGCCGCACCTGCACCGAGGGGCGCCATGTGGCGCGCCTGCTGGCCGGAGACTTGGACTAACCCGTTACCCTAGAGAAAGGAGCGCCCCCCATGAGCGCCGAGAACCATTCCGCCCCGGCTACCGAGCACGACCCGGTCATCGAGAACACACCGAACGGCCCCGCCCCCAAACGCAAAAGGGCCCGCGCCGCCATTATCGCAGGCGTCGCAGCCGCCATCGTCATCGTGGCCGGAGCCGGTTTCTGGGTCTGGCACGAACAGCCGAGTTTCTGCGGGGCCATCTGCCACACCCCCATGGATAACTACCTGGCCACCTACGAAGCCGATCTGAACGAGCCGACCTGCGACAAATGGGGCAACGAGGTGGAGAATCCCCGCACCATGCTTGCCGCCTACCACGGCAAGCTCGGCAACACCTGCCTCGACTGCCACATTCCCACCCTGAGCGAGCAAATAGGCGAAGGTGGTGCGTGGCTGGCGGGCAACTACACCTTCCCCCTGACCGAGCGCACCGCCAGCGAGCTCACCGAAGCATCGGGACGCGATGCCGACGAGCTGTGCCTGAACGAAACCTGCCACAATCTCACCCGCGACGACCTATACGAAAAGACTGCCGACATGGGCACCTACAATCCCCACTGGGCCCATCACGAGGAACTGGAATGCACCACCTGCCACAAGGCCCACCGCGCCTCGGTCATGTACTGCACCCAGTGCCACGCCCAAGCCGAGGTGCCCGACGGATGGCTCACCATGGGCGAGTCCAACAACCTCGTCGGCGTGAAAGCGCCCAGCGAAACCGCCGAATAGATTCGCAGCAGGAACGCTCTCTTCACCCTGTTTTCCCGCCTTCATGAAGAAAGCCCCGTCACCGGGGCTTTCTTCATGAAGGCTCTGCACATTCGCCGCAAGACTATCTACTTCACGTCCTCCAGCTTTTTGCCCGAGTGGTCGTGGGTGAACAGCATGGCCACCAGGGCGATAAGCGCGATGACCACCATGTACCACGCCGGAGCGATGTCGTTGCCGGTGATGCTGATCAGCCAGAACGAGATGAACGAGGCCGAGCCGCCGAAGATGGCGTTGGCCAGGTTGAACGACAGCGCGAAACCCGAGTAGCGCACATCGGTGGGGAACGTCTCGGTCAGATAGCTGGCCAGCGTGCCGTCGTTGATGGTGAGGATGAGGCACATCACCAGCTCCACCAGCAGAATAACCCAGAAGTTCATGGAACCTAGCAGAATGAACGCGGGCACCGTGAACACGATAAAGCCCACGCAGGCGCCGATGAGCATCTTCTTGCGACCGAAACGGTCGGAAATACGACCCGACAAGAAGATGAATCCAATGTAGACGATCAACACAATGGTGGTGATCGTAGAGGCATCGCCCGGATTGTACTGCAGCACCGTCTCCAGGTAGTTCGGCAGGTACGTGAGCACGGCGTAGAAGCCCACGGCGTTCAGCACGCAGGCGCCGAACGAAATGACCAGCACCTTGAAATGCTTCTTGAACAGGGTGCGGATGGGATGCTCCACTTCCTCGCCCGCCGCCTTCAAGCGATCCTGCATGTCGGCGTACACCGGGGAATCTTCCAGATGAGTACGGATGTAGTGGGTGATGTAGCCCAGGGGAAGCGCCAGCCAGAACGGAATGCGCCAGCCCCAATCAATCACGAACGACGACTCGGCGCCCCAGGTGTTGAACATGAAGGTGGCCAGCAGAGAACCCACCAGCAGGCCCGTGGCCGTAGAAGCCGGCACCATGGAGCAGTAGAAGCCGCGATGGTTCTTCGGTGCGTACTCGGCAATGAACGTAGCCGCGCCGGCATACTCGCCAGCAGCCGAGAACGACTGCACCATGCGCAGCACCAGCAGCAGCAACGGCGCGCCAACGCCGATCATGGCGTAACCGGGCAGGCAGCCGATGAGGAAGGTGGCGCCGCTCATCAGCAGAATGGACACCGACAGCGCCCATTTGCGCCCCTTCTTGTCGCCCATATTGCCCCAGAAGATGGCGCCGATGGGCCGCACCAAGAACGACAGGGCGAACACGGCGAAGGCGCTCATCACGCCGACGAACCGGTCCTCCGCCGGGAAGAACACCAGTGCGATAACGGTGGCCAGATAGGAATAGCTTGCGTAATCAAACCATTCGATGAAGTTACCGAGGAACGAAGAGCCGGTCACCTTGCGTAAAACCGCATGCTTCTCTGCTTCGGTAGCGTCAGCGAATGTGGTGGACTTAACCGGGGTTTTAGCACTCATGGAAATCACCCGATCCCCTATAGGGAGAAAGACAGACGGTCATGGCTTCTCCTTTCAATAATGCCCTGACTTAGCTTTACACCTTACCACATCAGGCCTTTTGTGCAGACGAGAAAGCGCAATTAGTCATCTGCACAAAAATGCGGGCATTTCGCTCAGCGATAGCATCTCCTCCTCGTGCAACAAAAAAGGAACCCGCCGAAGCGGGTTCCTCGCAAACGCTTATGCGCAGGATAGGCGCGGAATTTACTTCCACATCTCGGGGCGCACGAGGGTGGGATCCTCGACGCGGTTCGGGAAGTAGTCCAGGCACTCGCCC